>JUUF01000064.1 GCA_001058355.1 Carnobacterium maltaromaticum | reverse complement strand
ATTGTTTCTCCCATTCCAGCTAGGGTAGCTTTTGACAAAAATACGCTAAAATATTGAAACCAACTTATGGGATAAAAAAGTACAAAAGAATAAAAAGAAATTCTTGAGAAGGGGACAAAAAAAGCAGCACGGTTAGAGGGCTGCTTGGATGACGAAATTGTTAACGTATTCAATGATGGTAAAGAAATTGATGACTAGTAAGAAGAGAACTAGTACGAGGAGTTGTTTTTTCCATGTTAAGGCGACATATCCGATAAAGTCGCGGATAAAGGCGTTGAGAGAATAATAGAGTTTGGTTCTTGCACCGTAGCCGACGCATTTGTACCCCATTTTTCTAGCTAGAACGACAGCGCGGAAAATGTGGAAATAGTTCGTTACGATGGCAGCTCTATGGTTTGATTCTGGGCAACGTTCCTTGATGATTCCATAAGAGTTTTGGAGATTTTGCTCCGTATTCATTGATTGGTCTTCCATGATAATCCACTCTTCTGGAACCCCTTGTTCTACAGCGTATCGTTTCATCGCTTCTGCCTCAGAAATCACTTCATCGGCTCCCTGACCACCACTCATAATTAAGTAACATGGCTTTTCTTGTTTCTTCCAAATGGCAATACCGCGATTGATGCGGCTGGCCAGTAGTGGCGTTACTTTTTCACCGATTAGGCCTGCGCCAAGGACGATAATATGATCGAACTTATAGCGTCTCATATGCACGCTATTTGCAAAAGTCGTTAGGAAATACATCACCAACTCGACCGCAAAGAAGATGCCTGTCGCAATAAGTACGCGCATTAGTCCTACGAGCCAAACATTTGATTCGGTCACTTGTAAGAGCGGGTTGAAGAATAAATAAACGACAAGAGCAATGCCCAGTCCTAATGCTAATAGATTTGTAAATCTGAAACCTTCTCGCTGAATCAAACGAACCCCGGACACGAGTAAAAATAATGTTCCCCAGATTGGTAAAAGTAAGATTGCTAAGAACGGAAGAAAGAGAAATCCCATAGCGATAAAGTCTCCTAAGGAACCTGCCTCTATCTCGAGGTAACGTGTAACAGTTATGAAAACAATAGTATAAAACGCTAGAAACCAACCAAAGCTGAGCGCTCCAAACCAGATGGATCTTCGCTCTGGAATCAAGCTAATAAGAACCCCGATGATAATTAAACCAACAATAATAAATTCCATGATGTTCCTCCTCAAAATTAATTTGAGTGTACTAAAGTAATGTTGGTACGTCAACTAAATGAAAGCTAAAAAGACCATATATGGACATGGCCAAATTTGTTCAATTTAGGCTTCGACTCTTCTGTTTTTGCGCACAAAAAAACCACCGGAAAACCGGTGGCATCAAAGTTTAAGTTAAATTATAGTTTAACTACGTTAGCTGCTTGTGGTCCACGAGCGCCTTCTTCAACATCGAATTGAACTGCTTGTCCTTCTTCTAATGTTTTGAATCCTTCTGATTGGATTGCTGAGAAGTGAACGAATACATCGTTTCCACCTTCACGTTCGATAAACCCAAAACCTTTTTCTGAGTTAAACCATTTTACTGTACCTTGTTCCATGAACATTTCCTCCTTGTGCCATAGCACTTGTTATTCATATTCTTGCTAATGGTTCGAAAGGAGTAATACCTTACACAATTTCTATACCTAACAAAAACACATCATAAGTATAACATCTCACAGACAAATTTACAAGAGTATTTCCGATTTCACTGAGAATTAAGTGGAACAAATGCTGTTTTGTGCGTTTTTTCCGAATCGTTTCGTTAATTTTCAATAATATTTTTCGTGAAAATCGAAAACAATCTGCTTTCATCTTTTTCAAAATTCAACTTTTCACATTCTTTTGAACTGATTTTAAAAAGCCCCGAATTCTTTTAAAGAAATATACTCCTCTCCTCCGACGACAAAATGATCCAAAAGCTCTATTCCCATGAGCTCTCCGCATTCCATCAGGCGACGCGTAAAATCGATATCCGCTTGCGAGGGTTCGGGGTTGCCACTGGGGTGATTATGCCCAATAATGACTCGCGCTGCCGAAAACCGTACTGCCTCACGGAAGATTTCGCGTGGATGAGCAACTGCACTATTCAACCCACCGATGAAAATCATTTTCTTCTTAATAATCTCGTTTTTCGTGTTCAAATACAAGGCGACGAGATGTTCCTGATAGGCATCCTTCAACTCCTGTACAATCCACTGGCCGGCCATCTTTGAGGACGTAATCTTCCCGAGTTTCATTTGCGCGGCATTACTTAAGCGCACCCCCAGTTCCATCGCTGCCTTTAGTTCAATCGCCTTGGTGCGACCGATTCCATTAATGTGCATGAGTTCATCCAGACTCGCCATCTTCAGTGAATGCAAGTCTTCGAAGGTGTTTAAAACAACCACCGCCAGCTGCAGGACGTTTAAATCCTTGGACCCTGTGCGCAGTAATATCGCGAGTAATTCATGCGTTTCAAGCACTTTAGCGCCATACCGTTCGAGGCGTTCTCGTGGCATGGCGCTTAAAGGCACTTCTAATAATTTTGATTCAATCATTGTGACACTTCCTCTTTGTTTTCTCTACAAAGAGTTACGATGTCTATTCTTCTTTGGGCTTACGGTTCTTCCACCAATGTCGAACTTCGGCGATAAAATACAATGAGCCTGTCACCCATAATTCGCTCTCGTTGTCTTTTGAACTGGCGAAACGGTCGATGACTTCTTCAAAGCTTTCTTCATAGGAAACCTTGGGAGAATCCAAGTACGCTTCCACGTCACTTCTTGAAATCGACAGTCCTCTTGAAGGATGGAAACTCGTTAAGATGATGTTCACGTCAGGAAGAGCTTCCTGCAATCTTGCAAGCATCTGTTGACTATCTTTTCGAGTGAGCGCGCTAAATAACAGCGTCTGTTTCTTAGCTTTGCTCGCCATCATGTTTTGTACGAGTCGCTCGATGGCCGGTAGATTATGTGCTCCGTCAATCATCACAAGTGGTGTGTCTTGCAACACTTCCATGCGTCCTGGCCATGAAACAACTCGTAGGGCTGCCTCGATGAACTCGGCCTGCACACTTCTTCCAGTGACTTCCATCCACGCGCGGAATGCTCGAATTGCAACGGTCGCATTCTCCTTCTGGAAGGCTCCTTGGAGAGCTAGCTGCTCCAGCGAAATCGTCAGTGAGGAATCTTGATACGACTCTTCAATTAGAAAGAAGTCTTCGCCAAACGCCTGCACAGCAGCGCCTTTCTCACTAGCAATCTCACGAATCACATCCATACATTCACGCGTGACTGGTCCGACAACCACTCGTTGTCCAGACTTAATAATGCCTGCTTTTTGCGCGGTAATTTCTTCTAACGTGCTTCCAAGTAAATCTTGATGGTCCAACCCAATCGTCGTAATGACGCTGACGAGTGGATGCCCAACATTCGTATTATCCAACAGACCGCCAATCCCCACTTCAATAATCGCAAGGTCGACGGCTTCCTGTTGAAAGACGACAAACATCATTGCCGTTAAAATCTCGAAATAGTTAAAGGCTCCCCACTCTTCCAATAAGCGGCTCTCCACTTCTTTTACGACTGATGCCGCTTGCCAGAACGGTTCTTCTTCAAGAGGCACACCGTCTAGCTGAATCCGTTCCCTAATACTATCCATATGTGGTGAAGTGAATGTCCCTACTCGCAATCCATGTGCTTTTGCAAAGGCCGTCACCATCGCAGCAGTCGACCCTTTTCCATTCGTTCCCGCAATATGAATACTCTTCAACCCACGTTCTGGATTTCCAAGTGCTTCTAGGATAGCCTCCATGCGGTACAATCCATGTTTACGTGGAATACTCTCGCTCTTTTTTAACCACTCTTGAATCATTCACTCACCTCCTGTTTTCCTCATTTATCATAACAGAAAATGACTCTTTGGAACATACAAAAGAGAGCGCATGACACTTCATACGCTCTCCCCACCGTTACAACGGATTAGATTTTCTTCAATGTTGCGATACGTTCTAACACTGCTTCACGTTGTGCTTGATAGTCCGCACCTTTTGCACGTTCAGCTTCAACAACCGCTTCAGGAGCTTTTGCCACAAATTTCTCGTTCGATAATTTCTTTTCGACACGATCCACTTCTTGTTGCAATTTCTCTGCTTCTTTTTCAAGACGAGCGATTTCGTCTTCGATGTTGATTAACCCTGCTAATGGTAAGTAAATTTCAGCACCTGTGATAACAGAAGTTACCGCATCAGATGGCGCTTCAACGTCTTCACCATACACGAATTCTTCTGGATTTGAGAAGCGTGCAATGTAAGATTCGTTTTCTTTCAAGATTGCGTAGTGCGCAGCGTCGCTCACTTTCGCAATGATGTTAATTGGTTTTGATAATGGTGTGTTCATTTCGTTACGAACCGTACGTACTGAACGGATGAAGTCCATTAAGAATTCCATTTCTTCGGCTGCTTTTTCGTCCATTTGTTCTGGGTGAACTGTTGGATAAGTTGCGACCACTAATGATTCCCCAACGTGAGGAACAGATTGCCAGATTTCTTCTGTAACGAAAGGCATGATTGGGTGTAATAGACGTAATGTGTTGTCTAATACATATACAAGAATGCTACGTGTTGTTAATTTCGCAGCTTCGTCGTCCCCTGCTAATGTTTCTTTCGACATTTCGATATACCAGTCACAGAAATCATCCCAGATGAAGCGATATAAAAGACGTCCTGCTTCACCGAATTCGAATTTCTCGAAGAGTTCTGTCACTTTGCCAATCGTTTGATTCAAGCGTGTTAAAATCCATTTATCCGCAAGAGTCTTCTCACCAGTGATATCCACTTGGTCCGCTGTTAAATCGCCCACGTTCATTAACGCGTAACGACTTGCGTTCCAAATCTTGTTGATGAAGTTCCATGCAGCATCCATCTTGTCTGTTGAGTAACGAACGTCTTGCCCTGGAGCAGAACCGTTTGCTAAGAACCAACGAAGCGCATCGGCACCATATTGCTCGATAACCTCCATTGGGTCAACCCCGTTCCCAAGAGACTTACTCATCTTACGTCCTTGGCTATCACGAATTAATCCGTGAATTAAAACGTTCTTGAATGGACGTTTGCCTGTAAATTCTAACCCTTGGAACATCATACGGCTTACCCAGAAAGTAAGGATGTCGTACCCTGTTACAAGTGTGTTTGTTGGATAGTAACGTTTGTAGTCAGCTGCATCTTCGTCTGGCCAACCCATTGTTGAAAATGGCCATAACGCAGATGAGAACCAAGTATCTAATACGTCTGGATCTTGTGTCCAGTTTTCGATATCGCTTGGTGCTTCCATGCCTACATAGACTTCGCCTGTTTCTTTATGATACCAAGCTGGGATTTGGTGTCCCCACCATAATTGACGTGAAATTACCCAGTCGTGAATGTTTTCCATCCAGCGTAAGTACGCATCATTGAAACGTGGTGGGTAGAAGTTTACCGTGTTGTCGCCTTCTTCACGTTGCGCATTGATGGCTTGTTCTGCCAAAGGTCCCATTTTTACGAACCATTGTTTTGAAAGACGTGGTTCAACCACTACATCTGTACGTTCTGAGTGACCAACGCTGTGTAAATGTTTTTCGATTTTCACAAGAAGGCCAGCTTCTTCTAAATCTTTCACGATGGCTTTACGCGCAGCAAAGCGGTCCATGCCTTCGTATTTACCAGCTAACTCGTTCATTGTCGCATCATCGTTCATCACGTTAATACGAGGTAAGTTATGACGGTTCCCTACTTCAAAGTCGTTCGGGTCATGCGCTGGAGTGATTTTTACAACCCCTGTCCCAAAATCTTGCTCAACGTATTCGTCAGCGATGATTGGAATTTCACGGTTCACTAACGGCAAGATTACAGTTTTCCCGATAAGCGCTTGGTAACGTTCATCGTCTGGGTGAACCGCAACAGCTGTATCTCCAAGAAGTGTTTCTGGACGAGTTGTTGCGATTTCTAGGAATCCACTTCCGTCTGCTAGAGGGTAGTTCATATGATAGAACGCACCTTCTACGTCTTTATGGATAACTTCGATATCGGATAACGACGTTTTAGCTTTAGGGTCCCAGTTGATGATGTACTCACCACGGTAGATTAAGCCTTTTTCGTATAAAGTTACGAAGACTTTCTTCACGGCGTCAGATAACCCTTTATCTAATGTGAAACGCTCTCTGCGGTAATCTACAGAAATCCCCATTTTTGCCCATTGTTCACGGATATGGCTGGCATATTCTTCCTTCCATTCCCATGTTTGTTCAAGGAACTTCTCACGGCCAAGGTCATAACGAGACAAACCTTCTCCGCGTAATTTTTCTTCTACTTTTGCTTGAGTTGCAATCCCCGCATGATCCATCCCTGGTAACCATAAAGTGTCGAACCCTTGCATACGTTTTTGACGGATAATCATGTCTTGTAACGTTACGTCCCAAGCATGTCCTAAGTGTAATTTCCCTGTTACGTTTGGTGGCGGGATAACGATTGAATAAGGTTCAGCGTTTGGATCTTCGTTTGGATGGAAGACGCCTGAATCAACCCACCATTGATATTTACCAGCTTCAACTTCTTGTGGTTGAAACTTAGATGACATTTCTTTAGCCATTGATTTTCCTCCTTGTATCTTGTTTGTGTCCAATAAAAAAATCCTATGAAGACACTCTCCATAGGACGATTAAATTCGTGGTACCACCTAATATTCGCGTAATCATTCATTACGCCTCGATGTTGGTAACGAAGTGTCGTCTCCGTACTCTATTACTTCTTTTCGTAGAGTAAGCTCACAAGCTACCTTCAAATGAATCTGCTAGGAAGTTGCACCAAGTCTTCCCTCTCTCGTAAACAAAGTCATTTTACTCCTCTTGTTCATCGCTCTAATATACAAAATATTCTACCATTATGGCGATGTGCTTGCAACAATATCGCGCTCGTCTTACGATTTCACATTCCCGCTAGACACGCCTTGGCCTGCATCTTCTGGAATCCACCAGTCTAGGAACTGCTTCATCGCCCAGTCCCAGAAATCCCATTCGTGTCCGCCGACGTGCTCTTTATACGTTAGCGACACTCCTTGTTCTTTCAAAAAGCTGCTGTAGCTACGGTTGTCTTCCAAAAGCCAATCTTCCGTACCACATGCCATAAAGACCGAGAGCGCGTCCTTACGCTCCATTGTTTGGACGGCATAATACAACTGATTGCCCTCCGCCATAAAGGTCTCCTCATCTTTGAAGACCGCCTCCAAAAAGCTTTTTCTTAAAAAGAACGGTGCTTCTGGTATCTCCTCTGGTGGAAGTGCCTGTTTCTTAATCGCGCTAGAGAACGCTCCAATCACGCTAAAGGTATCGGGATATTTGATGCCGTTTCGAAGCGCCCCGTATCCACCCATCGAAAGCCCGGCAATGCCTAAGTCTTCGCGCTTTCTAGAAATGGGAAACATTCGGCGTGAGATTTCTGGAAGCTCCACCCCGATAAATTCTCCATAGTTCGTATAGTTCCACGGTTGGTCTACGTAGAAATGATTTTCCCCAGAAGGCATGATGAGGGCAAGGTTCTTCTCTTTAGCATATCGAAGAATACGCGTCTGATTGACCCAATCCTGATCACTGCCCAATACTCCGTGCAGTAACACCAACGCTTTGTACGGACCTTCCGAGAGATACTGATTATCAAAATCCACCGCATCGCTAGGCAAGTAGACTGACAGGGGGATGGTTCTCATTAGTGTTTTTGAAAAGAATGAAACATGTAAAAGTGCCATATGATGCCTCCGTTAAACTATTATTTTTTAAAGTATCGATTCACTACCGTCACTAACCCAAAGACAAACGTGACTCTAACGACGGATTTTTGCCACGACTCCCATTGCTCAAACCCAAAGAAATCATTCATGATGAGGATAAAAGCAATAGTGGCTACCATGCCAAGCAAAAAGACAGCCCATCCGCGATTCATCTTGTTGAGTTGTTCTGGATTATCCCGATTCACCCAAGTATAAAAAGCAAGCCCGACAACGATCGCACTCACAATAAATAGCACGATATCTTGACGAAATAGTAGCTGATAGATGGCATTTACGCCATTGATGATGCCTAACGCAACAATTCCAATGTCTCTAACTTTTTGACTCATTTCCAACAACCCCTCTCCCTAAAAACGGATTCCTGAACTTATCTCTATTATACTGCTCCCCCAGCGTTTTTACTATACGCGCAAGCAAAAAAAGAACCCAGCATGAC
>JUUF01000063.1 GCA_001058355.1 Carnobacterium maltaromaticum | reverse complement strand
GAAGGAACAATAAAACAAATTAATAGAAAAAGTGGAGCTGAGGAAGAGAAAATTCCAGTCAAGTATTATGAGGGAAAATTCTTGTATGACAATGAAGAAGCGGCAAGAAAACTTTTACCAGTAGAGAAATTTTTATTCCAAAAGATGACATTGAATAAAGAAATTCTTTCGAAATTTAAACTGAAGAAAACTTATTACAATGATAATAATGGTAGCTTTGATTTAGAATATGTCGTTAAGAATGAACAAATAAACCAATTTCTTGACTTAGACAACCAACAACAAATCACATTGGGATTCCACGGTAGCAATGCGAATAGAAGTTATTACTACACACTTTCAGTTGAGGTAGATAGTAATTTAATATTTTTAGAGCGAATTAGTGACTAATTCAGGAGGTGAGTTATGGGGAGCGTTCAAGAAACTGGAAGTTTGATACCTTCTTTAGATGGTTCTAATCTTTCATATGAATTTGAAAAAGACAGAATTGCTAATCCAAAAGAACAAGATATCTCTGTTGTAATTAAAAGAGTGAACTCAAACAAAAGAATTCCAGAGAATTTAGAATATCTCGATGATTTTTATGATAAGGTAACAGGGACAAGTGGAACGGCTTTTCGTGACAAAGATACGGGCAAGATAATTGTTTCTTATACTGGGACCAATTTAGAGGGAAATAAATTGGAAGATATTTATGCCGATGGTTCAGGTATTTTCTTAGGAACAGGAATTCACTATCCGCCTGCATTCAAATTCTATGAAAAACTAGCAGAAAAATATGGTGCTGAGAATTTAATTCCAACTGGTCATTCGCTTGGTGGGAACGTCGCAATGCGTGTCGCACTCAGATATAATTCTAAGATGGCAATAGTGTATAATCCTGCCCCGCTTTATATGAAAGGGATTCAAATAAAAATTAGTCCCATAGTTTCTCAAAATATTAATCAAATCAATGAAGATATTGAGAACTATACTGGTAGAATTGTTCGTATTGTTGCAAAAAATGATCCGTTAACAAACATTAGTGAAAAGTTCAATGGTGTATTTGTAGGAGATAAATTTACTCTGCCAATTTCGAGTGGACATGGATTAGACCCTATTGTGGAGAATGCGGAACAAGTTGCAAAGATATTACGAATTATTAATGCAGAAGAACAATTGGTTTCGACAATAGAAAAGGTAAGTAGTAGGATGCAATCTCTAAAAAAGAAAAAAAGATCCTTTGCCAACTCTAATTCTATTAGCCTCGAAGGGGTAACAAGTTCTCAATTGGTTTATCTAGATGCAATGCAAGCGCAAATTCTTTCAGAGGGATTAATTAATGTGTCAACATCATCATTAGAACTAATAGAACATTCGGGGGAAGGGACTCAATATAAAGCACAGAGCTTGTATGATTCTTTAAAAAATTCTAATTTAGGATTGAGTCTAAGTCCAGATGAATTATTATCAGCCTATGCAGAAGCAGGAGTTCATTATGACTCGATTGTTGGTGAAATTTCTCGCCATTGTAGTGAAAAGGAAAAAGAAGTTCAAGATATTGTGGATACATTTAATCGATTAAAAACTAATCTTGATACTGGTATTCAGGAATTAGTTGAAAAAGATAAAGAATTAGAAAATTTGTTTACATTAGAAGGATAATCAGTGATGAATGATAAAGATGAAGTAGTCATAAAAATAAAAGAAGCCTATTTGAGATTAGATGAAATAAAAGATAAGTTTAATAAAGAAAAAAAGAAACTTGAAAATGAGTTGAGTGAATTAATGGGTTTTGAAAAATCTATTTCTAGATGGTTAGAAGATAAATATGACAGGGTTATTTATGATTTAAAAAAAGATAATGGATATAGTGAAGAAGAGTTAAATAGATTAAAACAAATTTTTAATACGTACTCTGAAGCTAATAAGAATCAATTTGTACTTAGAAGAAAAGCTATCGAAAATAATGTTGAAGATTTATATGTTCATTATAGAGAAACGGTTCGTGTGCAAGAAATGCAAATTGAAGACTTACAAAATAAATTTCGAAAGCTAAATGCTGAAGAACAATAAGAGGAGTAAAAATGTTTAGATTTTCTGATGAAGTAGAACGTACTATGAATCAAATTTATAATCAATTTCCAGATGATGTAAATCAAGCATTTGGGGCCATAGCTAAAACAATGGATAAACTATTAGTACGTTTGATTTACGCACCTAGGAGAATAGACATGAGAAATCGCTATTTAGAAGAATATAATATTGCTCTTTCAAAGATTGGAGAAAAAGCAAATCAAGAAATTCGTAAAATCAATTCAGAAATTGATGAAGAAATTAAAGGGCAATTTTCAAAGGCTATTACTCAATCGATTGAGAACGAAAACGAGAAATGGTTAAGTTTATAGCATGTCAATAAAAAAGTTAAATGAAGGGTAAGAAAGGAATTAAGCGACTTTGCTTAATTCTTTTTCTTTACATTTTAAAGTTTTGTTATAGATAGGAATAGTATTTGTGAAATTGGAAATGAGATTTTGATAAGGGTGTATCGTTTCGTTTGCAAAGTATGATATGATTAAAAGAAAAGGTCATGTAGAGAGGTTCCGAGTATGAAAGGGAAAA
>JUUF01000062.1 GCA_001058355.1 Carnobacterium maltaromaticum | reverse complement strand
GTTTTTGGATCTAAGCCCCATGTTTGTTCAATCAAGTCAATCATTTTTTGAAGAGTGTTTTTGTCCCCGTCAAAGGCTACTGTATATACTTTTTCGTCTTTTTGGAAGATCCAGGTGAAGAAATATTTTCCATCTTTTGTGAGAGCTTGGATGACAAAAGCATCCATTCCAACCACTTTTGATTTTGCGCCTTGAATTTTAGCAATTTCAGAATTATTTTCGTATGTACTATATAGACGGTTCGCCACTAATTCTGCGCCAAAAGTTTCACC
>JUUF01000061.1 GCA_001058355.1 Carnobacterium maltaromaticum | reverse complement strand
TTTGGGGTCAGTCCCTTACTTAGAAGGGGTTTTTATTTCTATTGTAATTCGCACTAAAAGAATCCATTAGCCTTCTTTACGATGACCTTGAACAAATAATCCGAACCCACTCAAAGCTATACAAACTCCCACTATAACTGTTGTTAGGACTCCTGTTGTCCCTGTATTTGGTAGTTCTGCTTCTGTTGCTTTCTCCGAAGTCTGCACTTCTGTTGATTCTGGTTGTTCTACATTTGCTTCCTTTTGAGTCGTTGGAACTTCTGTTGTTTCTAATTTTTCATCAGTTGATTCCGTTTGATTGCTTTGTTCTTCTGTTGATTCTTCTGGCGCTGGTTCTTCGTCAGCAACAAACGTCCATGTACCAGTGAATTTTAAATTCCATCCATTAAGATCCCACTCACTAAGAAGTTTTTCTGATACATCATATGAAACGAATGTCCACGTTCCTTTTTTGGTAGAATCGTAAAAAGTAGTTTGCTTTGGTTGCTCAGCAACAATCTTCGTTTCACTATACTCTTTTAGATTTCTATAATAATAGTAGTAAGTTCCTTTGTGAACCGGTTTTAAGTGATCTAATACTCCTTCAATCTCTTTGCCTTTTGTTCCACTAACAAATTCATATTCCACGTTACGAGGTATTGGTTTCCAATAAAGATTAAGAAATTCTTGAACTTTTGGGAAGTCATAGCGGAATTTCGAATTCTTATGGTAATCTAACTCTACCCGCAACCCGTCTCCTGACGGGTCAGGTTTCGGATGGTATTCCCATTGGGCATCGTCATCTTTCATAATGATTGGTTCGTACTTACCAGTAGCTTCATTCCAGTTCATTAGTTTCTGAATAATTTTTAAGTTTTCAGGAATATCAACATGATTTTCAAAATCCGCATAAGAAATACGCGTTGTTTTAAGTTTGGCTGCTTCATTTACCATTGATTCTGGCAAAGGAACAAATACTGGTCCACCAACTACATATGAATAATCAATATAATCAAACCACTTCCATTTACCTGTAAATACTACATCCCCGTTTTTGATTGTTCTAGCATCTGAATCGAATCCTTGGAAAACCCAATACCCTTCTCCTTCAACAACTTGGCGTGGTATTCCCTCACCAACTACTTTTTTAAATTCAGTTGTTGGTTGAACTAAACTACCTACAGGATACTCTTCGTCTCCAGGTAATACATCCAATACTCTTTGAGGTAATTCTTTTCCAGGCGTATTACTTATAAATTTATATTTTACTTTATAAGTTACTGCAGGCGTCTCTTCAGCAAATGCAACTTGTGTAATTGATGGCGTTGATGGTGCAAATATACTCGCGATAGCCATCGAAGCTGTAAGTCCCACAAGTTTACGAATTAAATTTCTCTTTTTATTTGAATTCATTGTTCTTCCTCCCGTTTTGGTTAGATGATACCATAAATAATTACTCTTTACAACACTTTGTGAATCTAATAACTTGTTTTCTATCAGTCTTATTATATTGCTTTTTGGATTTCATGGTGATATCATTTAGATATCAAATAGACAAAGGAGTCTTTTTTATGAACGAAAAAATTTTAAAAACAAAGTCTAACGGTTTTGCTGCGTTGTTTTGCATTTTACTCCTATTAATCCTTTCAGTTGTAGGCTTTATTTCCTCAATTGCATTAATTAGAAACGACGGGCTACAAGTAGTTTGTATTCTCCTCAGCATTCTAGTATTTATAAGCAGTCTTGTCCTTTTTGGAGGACTAAAAGTGGTTAAACCTCAAGAAGCGATTGTTTTGACGCTCTTTGGGGAATACA
The DNA here is from genome assembly GCA_001058355.1 of Carnobacterium maltaromaticum. Taxonomy (GTDB): domain Bacteria; phylum Bacillota; class Bacilli; order Lactobacillales; family Aerococcaceae; genus Granulicatella. The sequence continues at coordinate 845 of JUUF01000061.1, read as the reverse complement.
CAGGAAGTATTAAGGAACCTGGCTTCTATTTTGTAAATCCATTTAGCGTGGCTGTAAACCCTGCTGCCAAGACAAAATTAGGCCAAAGCGGTGACGTCGACCGTCAAAGTACTCCTGTCACAATTAGCACTACAGGCGGCGTTGAAGCGAACTTAAATGCCTTAAAAAATCAAATTTCTCTAAAAATTATGACGTTAAATAACTCTCGTCAAAAGATTAACGATTGCCTAGGGAACCCTGTAGAAATCGGAATTGCTGTTACTTGGAGAGTGGTCGATACAGCTAAAGCAGTCTTTAACGTAGATAATTACAAAGAATACTTATCGCTTCAATGTGATAGCGCGCTTCGTAATATTGTGCGTATTTATCCATATGATGTGGCTCCAAACGTTGATACAACTGGAGACGGTATTGCCGATGAAGGTAGCTTACGTGGTTCAAGTGAAGTCGTTGCAAAACGTATTCGTGATGAAATCCAAGCACGTGTTGAAAATGCGGGTCTTGAAATTATCGAAGCACGTATCACTTACCTTGCTTACGCCCCAGAAATCGCTGCAGTAATGCTTCAACGTCAACAAGCTTCTGCAATTATTGACGCTAGAAAGATGATTGTAGACGGTGCTGTTGGAATGGTTGAAATGGCGCTAGAACGCTTAAACGAAGGAGAACTCGTAGAATTGGATGAAGAACGTAAAGCTGCGATGGTCTCTAACTTACTCGTTGTTCTTTGCGGCAATCATGATGCTCAACCAATCGTTAACACAGGAAGCCTGTACTAACGATGGCTGATTTAAAGAAAAAACAAATTCCATTACGACTGTCATCTGATATGCTCCCTCTAAAGT
>JUUF01000060.1 GCA_001058355.1 Carnobacterium maltaromaticum | reverse complement strand
TCTAATTCACATCGGTTACTAATCGCTATTACTTCTACCATAGAATCCCTATGGTTCTTCGTTTGCCCTCGGTCTTTTTGCTTATTTATACAGAAACCTGTCTAAATAAGCAATAACTGAAAATAATCTAAGCTAATTGAAAGAAAATTAGCTTAGATTAATTTTTTATAAAATATAAACCAAGAGAGAAAATTAGAGTTTGCCAAGCTAAGGTTAAGAATATACTATATAGTGCAAAAGAACCAAAATAATGTTGTTGAAAGTATAGTATCAATTGTGTGAGCGTAGAAATAAACATGAACGAGAGTAGAATTTTTACGGTGGAAATTTGTTTATTAATGGAAATTAGTGGGAATAGTGGTAGTAAGTATATTCCACTAAAAATGAAAAAAAGAATTTTGAAGTTCGATTCTGAAGTCATAATATTATAATTATCAGGTTTAGGGGGATCCACTACTAAAGCTATAAACGATAATATTATCCAAAAAAAATGATATGCAACACAATAACTAACAAATTCTTTTATAGAGTTTAATTTTTTCATAGATATTGTTCTCCTGTCGAATTTTCAAAGTAACTATACCGCTATCATCACTAAATATCCACTGTGTTTAAGAAAAATTAATGCTTTTCTTGAATATTCAGTTGATGTGCGAGAAAAGAATTGCAACGTGCGAAAATCTATCTAACTTTGTAGTGATAAAACAAATAAAAAAACAGAAGTTAAGTTTTAAAGCTTAACTTCTGTTTTCTTTTGATTTCATAAACACATGTTGGATGATAAAGATAGCTGCAGTTACGAGCACTCCTACGATTACAGCGCTTTGTACGTTGTAAGGTGTTTGAGAAAGTGCACTTCCTAAATAATAAGTCACTTGGCTAAGTATCAATCCCCATATAATGGTAACAATATATTTCACAGACAACCCTTCTTTCATTTCCCATTATAGTACAAGCAAGATTCTTTTGACAATAGATGGGCCAAAAATCTTTCCAAATGGGAGCGTGAAAGGGGAAGATATGCTATAATAAGACGACTAATACGAGAGGAGGAGCCCTATGCCATTTACAACATTACAAGTATTTAGTAGCTATTCATTACTCAAGAGTACGATTCGTTTAAATGAGTATGTAGAGACTGGAAAATTATTAGGTTATAAGCAACTTGCCTTAACGGATGATGGTGTGTTGCACGGAGCAGTGGAGTTTTATGAGCGATGTATTCAAAATGGAATCCAACCAATTCTAGGGTGTACATTCGAGATTTCCTGGAAGAGTGATGCTTCTAGAAAAGAAATGCTTGTCGTCTATGCCAAAGGTGCTAAGGGGTATGAATCCCTCCTGAAACTTTCAACCCTTTATCAACAAGGATTAACTTGGACAACAGAAATGACTGAGTGGATAGCAACTCATAGCGAGGATGTGAAAATCGTTCTTCCTCCAATGGACAGCGAGTGGGTTGCTGCGCATTCTAAGGGTAAACTCGAATCAGTTCTTCGTGCTGTGAAGGAAGAATTTCCAGGTGTCGAAATTGCTGTAGGGATTACTCGTGAAATGGTTGAACGCGGTGAGTTCGACAAGATGCGTGCAGGAATTGAAGATGCTGGAGTAGTGCCAGTTGCTTTTAGTGCCTCTCGTTATTTAAATACTACTAATTATTTCTCATGGAAAGTGTTACAAGCGATTCGACTAGGGGAAACGCTCTCGTTTACACAAGAAGATGCAACAGGGAGTGAATCTTTGCCAGAAGCGACTTCGATGACGAAGGTGTTTCAAACGGCAGAAGGTGGAGTCCTTCTTTCTAACTTAGAACAATTTACAAAAGATTTAGTGGTGGAAATTCCTCTAAGAGATACGATGCTTCCTAAATTCCCAGTACCAGGCGGAAAGACCAGTGCACAGTTCCTTTATGAATTATGTGAAGCTGCGATGCTTGAAATGGGGGTAACGACGCCTATTTATGTGAACCGTCTCAAAGAAGAGTTAGCTGTTATTCATGAAATGGGATTTGATGATTACTTCCTTATCGTTTGGGATATTATGCGTCATGCGCGTGAGACAGGCATTCAAACTGGTGCTGGTCGTGGGTCTGCAGCGGGGTCTCTCGTTGCGTACCTCTTGCATATTACAGGCGTAGATCCGATTCGTTATAACTTGCTATTTGAGCGTTTCTTAAATCGTGAGCGTTATACGATGCCCGATATTGACTTGGATTTTCCAGATGATAAACGTGAAGATATTTTAGCCTATATCGTTTCAAAATATGGCAACCAAAACGTAGCGCAGATTGTGACATTCGGTACGCTTGGGGCGAAACAAGTGATTCGCGATGTGTGTAAAGTCTTTGGCGAAAACATCATTACGGTTCAGAAGTTTTCAAACAATATCGCTCAAGGGAAAGTAACGTTAGAGCAAACCTATAAAGAAAATAAGGCGTTTAGAGAACATGTAGAAAGTAGTGAACGTAATCGTAAGCTCTATCAAGTGGCCAGAGCGCTCGAAGGACTTCCACGCCATTCGTCTGTCCATGCGGCCGGAGTCGTGTTATCACAAGACGTGTTAACAAAGACCGTTCCTTTAATGAAACGAGACAAAGGGTATTCTGCGTCACTTCAGGAAGCCGATTGGATGCTTACTCAGTATGCGATGCAGGCTGTTGAAAAAGTTGGCCTTCTTAAAATGGACTTGCTAGGGTTAAGTAACCTGACATTACTTCATAAGGCTATTCAACAAACCCAGAAGATTACGAAAAAAGCAATAGAGATTACGAAGATTCCTTTAGACGATGCGCGTACGTTTGAACTTTTCCAAAAGGCACAAACGAATGGCATCTTCCAATTCGAGTCAGATGGGATTCGTCGTGTGTTGAAAGACATGAAACCAACGGAGTTCGAAGACTTAGTCGCAGTTCTAGCACTTTATCGTCCAGGTCCAATGGAACAAATTCCACACTTTATTAATCGTAAAAAGGGAACGGAAATTGTTCAGTATCCTCACACGTCGCTGAAAAAGATTCTTGAACCAACATATGGTATCTTGGTCTACCAAGAACAAGTTATGCAAGCCGCTAGTGAAATGGCTGGATTCTCACTTGGGGAAGCGGATATTTTACGGCGTGCCATCGGGAAAAAGAATAGTGATGCGATTGCTGCGCAAAAAGAGAAGTTTGTTCAAGGAGCACTTTCAAAAGGGTACAAAAAAGAAGATGCCGAGACGGTATATGACTATATTGAAAAGTTTGCCAACTATGGATTTAACAAATCTCACGCGGTGGCTTATGCGATGTTGTCTTATCAATTAGCGTACTTAAAGGCAAATTATCCAACGGCATTCTTTACGGCATTGTTCCAAAATGCGAGTGCGAAGTCAGCGAAGTTACAAGATTATCTTGTTGAAGCGCGTCAGTTAGGAATCAAGATTCTACCGCCAAGTATCAACCGTAGTTTTGCAGACTTTGTGGCAGACGATAGTGGCGTCATTGTTGGGCTCAATAACATCAAAGGGATTCGACGAGACTTTGTGGAAAGTATCGTGAAGAACCGTTATGAATATGGTCCGTTCAAAGGATTCCAAGACTTTGCGTATCGCATGGGTAGTCAATATACGAAAGAACCACTCTTAATGGCATTGATTAATGCTGGGGCCTTTGATGAATTTGGTGAAACAAGAGCAACTCTGAAGGCGAACGTCGATGCCGTTGTCAAAAGCGTGAAGTTCCATGGATTGAATTTATCGCTGGAAGATGACTTAGAGGTGGCATTCACACATGTGGAAGAAGAACCACTCTTGCAACGAATTGAAGAAGAAATCGAAGTACTTGGATTTTCAGTTTCTCCGCATCCTTCCTCTAAATACGACTCTCTTGTAAAGAGTGGATGGATTACTCCGATTCAAACCGTCTTTGAAGAAGGATATATGAGATTCATCGGCATGATTGTGGACATTCGTAAAATCTCTACTCGTAAAGGAGAGCAGATGGCGTATGTCACACTTCAAGATGCGTCTGGAATGATGGATGTTGTCGTCTTTCCGTCCACGCTTGCCGAAGTCTATCAGCACCTTCAACAAAACACGATGGTTCTAGCGGAAGGTCGTGTGAAGAGAGGACAAAAAGGTCAATGGCAACTGCAGTTAAACCGCATGTATCCGATGAGTTTTGCCGATAAGCTACTTGAAGATTCGGCCAAAAGATTGCAAATCGCGATTCGTCCGGACAAACATACTCCTGAAGTGTATGCTGAGATTAAGCAGTTGGTGACTAAATATAAAGGGGTGACACCTGTTGAATTATTCCTCGTGAATAGTAAAACTCTCGTAAAGAATTCTTTTGCAAACGGTGTGAACCTTGAGTCGAAACTGATTCCTAGTCTTGTTGATATTTTAGATAAAGAATGTATAAAAATTGTAAAATGAAAAAGTTTATGAAAATGAAAGACATTTGTAAAGAAAAGTGATAAAATAAAAACAAATGGGCTTGTTCCAGTAAAAATAAATCTAAGAGGTGAATCTTTGTGAAACGCATTGCTGTTTTAACAAGTGGAGGAGATGCTCCAGGAATGAATGCCGCTGTACGTGCGATTGTACGTAAGGGTATTTATGAAGGCTTTGAAGTCTACGGGATTAACTATGGATATGCCGGTTTAGTAGCTGGTGATATTCGTAAATTAAACCCATCAGACGTAAGTGACTTAATTGGTCGTGGGGGTACATTCTTGTATTCTGCACGTTATCCTGAATTCGCAAATCGCGAAGGACAAGAAAAGGGTATCGAACAATTAAAGAAATTCGGAATTGAAGGGCTTGTTGTTATCGGTGGTGACGGAAGCTATCAAGGTGCCGTTGCTTTAACAAAACTTGGTTTCCCAACAGTTGGAGTTCCAGGAACGATCGATAATGATATTCCAGGTACGGAATATACAATTGGTTTTGATACTGCAATCAATACTGTATTAGAAGCGCTAGACCGTCTTCGTGATACTGCGACATCACACGTTCGTACGTTTATCGTTGAAGTTATGGGTCGTCGTGCTGGAGATATCGCACTTTGGACAGGGGTTGCCAGTGGTGCAGAACAAATTTTGATTCCAGAACAAGATTTTGATTTAGAAACTGTCGCTAAAGAAATCAAACAAGGTCGCTTGAACGGTAAGAAACATACATTAATCATTCTTGCAGAAGGTGTGATGTCTGGTGACGAACTTGCTAAGAAACTCCGTGAATACGATAGTGACTTCCATACACGTGTTACAGTATTAGGACACGTTCAACGTGGTGGAGCTCCAAGTGCTCGTGACCGTGTACTTGCAAGTCGTATGGGTGCCAAAGCAATCGATTTATTAAAAGAAGATATCGGTGGCGTGTGTGTCGGCGTGAAAGCAGAACAAATTATCTATAGCGATATCGTTGAAACATTAGCAAACGGCAAACATTTACCTAACTTAGAGTTGTATCAATTAAATAAAGAAATTTCATTCTAAAACAAACTAAAGGAGTCAAGAAAAAATGAAAAGAACTAAAATCGTATGTACTATTGGACCTGCTAGTGAAGCGCCAGAAAAATTAGCAGCTTTAGCAGAAGCAGGAATGAACGTTGCGCGTTTAAACTTCTCTCATGGTGACCATGAAGAACATTTAGCACGTATCAACACAATCAAAAAAATTCGTAAAGAAACAGGACGCGTTATCGCGATTCTTTTAGATACAAAAGGACCAGAAATCCGTACACATGATATGGAAAATGGTGCGATTGAATTCCACACTGGAGACGTTGTTCGTATTTCAATGACTGAAGTGTTAGGAACTAAAGAAAAATTCTCTATCACTTACCCAGAATTAATCAACGATGTTAAACCTGGATCAATTATCTTAGTAGATGATGGTTTAGTAGGGTTAGCTGTTACTGAAGTGGACCACGCAAATGGCGAAATCGTCTGCGTAGTAAACAACAGTGGTGTTGTTAAAAACAAAAAAGGAATTAACGTTCCTGGCGTTAAAACAAAATTACCTGGTATCACTGAAAAAGACCGTGCAGATATTATCTTCGGTATTGAAAATGATATCGACTTTATCGCTGCAAGTTTCGTTCGTCGTGCTTCAGACGTTCAAGAAATTCGCGATTTATTAAAAGAACATAACGCAACTCACATCCAAATCATTCCAAAAATCGAAAACCAAGAAGGTATCGACAACATTGACGAAATCTTAGCGTTATCTGATGGTTTAATGGTTGCTCGTGGAGACATGGGTGTTGAAATCGCTGCGGAAGAAGTTCCAATCGTTCAAAAAATGTTAATCAAGAAATGTAACACTTTAGGTAAACCAGTTATCACTGCTACTCAAATGTTAGATTCAATGCAACGTAACCCACGTCCAACACGTGCGGAAGTTGGTGACGTAGCGAACGCTATCTTCGATGGTACAGATGCAGTTATGTTATCTGGTGAATCTGCAGCAGGGGATTACCCAGTTGAAGCAGTTCGTACAATGGCTAACATCTGTGTTCGTACAGAACAAGAAATCCGTGTACGTGACAAATTCAAATTAAAAGCATTCGATGAAACTGATGTGGCAGAAGCTATCGGCCGTTCAGTAGCTCATACAGCTAAAAACTTAAAAGTGAAAACAATCGTTGCTGCAACTGAATCAGGACATACTCCAAAAATGATTTCTAAATTCCGTCCTGACGCAACAATCTTAGGTGTGACTTCTTCTGAACGTCAACAACGTGCATTGGCATTAATCTGGGGTGTTAAACCAGTAATCGTTGAACGTGCACATTCTACAGATGAAATGTTCGAAATCTGTATGCAAGCCGTTCGTGAACACCACAATGCTAAAGAAGGCGATTTAGTAATCATCACTGCTGGTGTACCTTTAGGAATTAAAGGAACAACAAACATGATGAAAGTTGCTCGCGTATAATTCATATAAATCATAATAAAAAGCTTGAACAAACCGTAAAAAGTTGTTCAAGCTTTTTTGTCTTGTGAAGTCATTTTATAAAATAAAGAGAAATCATTAGAAATACAAGGATATAAATGACTGTAAGCCCTATTTTGTGGTAAAATAAAAGGACAAATGTAGAAGAAGGAGGTTTGTTATGACAAGTGAATTATCGACCGTTGTTCAAGCCATTATCACGGATGAAAATGAAAAGTACTTTTTCGTTCAAAAGAGTGGAGAAACATTCCGTCTAAAAAAAGACGACGCTACCGAATCACTAAAGATCGGTGATGTAGTAACGGGATTCTTATATGAGAATTCTTCGCGTAAAAAAGTCTTTTCGCTCCGCATTCCTGAAGTAACAAATGAAAGTTATGGATGGGCAAGCGTAACACAAGTCAGAAAAGACTTAGGCGTATTCGTGGATATTGGTTTAGAAGATAAAGATATGGTAGTTTCATTGGATGAACTTCCAAGTATGAAAGAGTTATGGCCAAAGAAAAATAATCGTTTATATGTAACGTTAATTAAAGATAAAAAGGACCGCACATGGGCAACGATGGGAGACGGTCAAGCATTAAATGAAAAAGTTGTTCGTGGTCATAAAGGACTGCTGAACAAAGACCTAACAGGAACAGTGACACAAGTAAAACTTGTGGGAACAACGATTTTCACACCAGAAGGGTATAAATTATTCTTGCATCCTTCAGAACGACTGTATGAACCAACGCTTGGGGAAGAAATTACCGTTCGTGTGATTGGTCTTCGTCCTGATGGTGTACTGAATGTTTCGATGCGTCCACGTGCGCACGAGGCCATTGGAGACGATGCAGAGATGATTGTGGCGATGCTGAAGAATCGTCCAACGCATACACTCCCTTATTGGGATAAAACAGATCCAAAAACAATTAAAGAGATTTTTGGCATTAGTAAAGGTCAATTCAAACGTGCCATTGGTAATTTATTAAAAGCAAAACGAATTACACAAGAAGAAGGATTTATCCATCTGATTGAAGAATAATGAGTGGAGGCGAGTCGCTTGTCATCTATTTCTATTGAAGGGATTCAAAAGAAATTACAAGAAGAAGGTTTTAAACTGACCCTGCAAAGACAGGCAACGGTTGAAATCCTTCTAGAACATCTGAATGAGCTCTTAACGGCTGAAGAGATTTACATGTACGTGAAGCAGAAGTATCCAGACATTGGACTAGCTACGGTATATCGAACATTGGAGATTTTAACCGACTTAGGAATCATTTCTAGGAATCTATTTGATGATGGCATTGGCCGTTATCATTTGAAACAAACCGTTAATCGTCATTTTGCGCATCATCTTTTATGTGTGAAATGCGGACAGATTCAAGAAGTCGAAGAGGATTTACTCGTTGATGTTGAACAAAAAGTATTAGAGCAATTCCAGTTTCAGGTGCTCGATCATCGTCTAACGTTCCATGGGATTTGCAAAAATTGCCAGCAAAAGGAAGGGTAGAAGATGAAAGAAATACACTACTTCCTGGATAGTATTGCCGTTCAAGGTTTATCCGATAATACCGTTCAAAGTTATAAACGGGACTTGGAGAAGTTTTCTCAGTTTTTAGAAGAACAAAAGGTGACACGTCTTCAAGATGTGGATCATACAACGATGGTACTGTTTCTTCAGAAATTGAAAAAAGATGAATATGCAGTAAGTTCAACAAGTCGAATGATTAGCTGCTTGAAGAAGTTCTTCCAGTTTCTCGTACAAGAACGAATGGTTGAAAAAGACCCAACACAACAAATTCATCCACCAAAACCGAAGAAGCAGTTGCCAAAAGCGCTCAGTATTGATGAGGTCAATCGATTGCTTGAGGTACCAGATACCTCAACGGTTCTAGGCTTAAGAGATAAGGCGATGCTCGAGCTCTTATATGCAACAGGGATGCGTGTGAGCGAACTGATTAGCATTGAACTCAGTGATTTGCATTTGGAACTTGGATTCCTACAAACAATTGGGAAAGGGAATAAGCAACGCATTATCCCGATTGGACAAGAAGCAACCAACTGGATTCAAAACTATTTAGAGTATGCACGGCCTGCTTTAGAAGACGAGAAGAAGTTATCGAATGTCTTGTTCTTGAATCACAGAGGAGGACCGTTTACGCGTCAAGGTTTCTGGAAGAATTTAAAGAAAATCGTTCAGACAGCCATGATTACAAAGGAAGTGAGCCCGCATACATTGCGCCATTCCTTTGCAACACATATTTTAGAAGCGGGTGCCGACCTTCGAATCGTGCAGGAATTACTCGGGCACTCGGATATTAGTACGACACAAATTTATACACATATTACAAATGAACGAATGAAGGAAATTTACAAACAAGCACATCCTCGTTCGTAATAAAGAAAATGGAGATGGAAACTATGAAATTTAAAAGAATACATGTCATTGTAATGGACTCTGTAGGGATTGGAGAAGCACCTGATGCTGCAAAATTTGATGATGCAGGCTCACATACTTTAGGTCATATTTCAGAAACTGTGGGCTTAAACGTGCCAAATATGCAACGTTATGGTTTAGGAAATATCGCTCCTTTAAAAACAGTTCCACCAGTAGAACATCCTGAAGGAAGCTATACTAAACTAGAAGAAGTTTCTGTAGGTAAAGACACAATGACAGGTCACTGGGAATTAATGGGGTTAAATATTAAAACTCCTTTCCGAGTATTCCCTGATGGTTTCCCACAAGAATTATTAGACCGTATTTCTGAGTTCTCAGGAAGAGGAATCGTATGTAACTTACCATACAGTGGTACAGCGGTTATCGATGACTACGGTAAACACCAAATGGAAACAGGCGATTTAATCGTTTATACTTCTGCTGACCCTGTAATGCAAATTGCAGCTCACGAAGACATTATTCCGCTAGAAGAGTTATACCGTATTTGCGAATACGCTCGTGAAATTACAAAAGACGATCCATATATGATTGGTCGTATCATTGCACGTCCATATGTAGGTGAACCAGGCAACTTCCAAAGAACTTCAAACCGTCATGACTATGCGTTGAGTCCATTTGGCGAAACAACATTAGACTTCTTGAAGAAAGATGGATTTGATGTGATTGCGATTGGTAAGATTAATGACATCTTCAACGGACAAGGAATTACTGAATTCGTTCGTACAAAAGACAATATGGATGGCGTGGATAAATTAGTGGAAGTATTGAAGAAAGATTTCACTGGTATGAGTTTCTTAAACTTAGTAGACTTCGATGCGGTTTATGGACACCGTCGTAATACAAAAGGATACGGAGATGCGCTTGAAGCATTTGATGCTCGTATTCCAGAAATCGTTGAAAACATGCAAGAAGATGATTTATTAATTATCACAGCTGACCACGGAAACGACCCAACATTCAAAGGGACAGACCACACTCGTGAGTACATTCCAGTGTTAGCCATCAGCAAATCATTGAAACACCCAACACACTTACCAGAAGGCCACTTCAGTGATATCGCAGAAACAATCAGTGAAAACTTTGGTGTAGCATCAACTGGTAACGGAACAAGCTTCTTAAAAGAATTAAACTAATATAGAAAGAGGGAACAACATGAGCAAATACGAACAATTAGTTGAAACAAAAGCGTTTTTACAAAAAAAAGGTATTGGTCACATTGATTTCGGAATGATTTTAGGATCAGGTCTTGGTGAACTTGCTGGAGAAGTTAAGAACCCATTAATCTTTGACTATAAAGATATTCCAAACTTCCCAGTTTCTACAGTTGTCGGTCATGCCGGCCGTCTTGTATATGGTGAATTAGAAGGGAAACAAGTTCTAATCATGGACGGACGTTTCCACTACTATGAAGGGTATGATATGGAAACAGTAACGTTCCCAATTCGTTTAATGAAATTATTAGATGTTGAAACGATTATCGTTACAAACTCAGCTGGTGGTGCAAACCCAACATTTGAACCAGGGGACTTAATGATTATTACAGACCAAATTAACTACACTGGTACAAACCCATTAATCGGACCTAACGATGACCGCTTTGGACCTCGTTTCCCAGATATGAGCCATGCATACCATGAATACGGACAAGAAGTCGTTCGTAAAGCTGCGAAAGAACTAAACATCAATATTAAAGAAGGAGTATACATGGGATACTCTGGACCAACTTATGAAACACCAGCAGAAATCCGCTTCACACAAGCTATTGGTGGGGACGCTGTAGGAATGTCAACAGTTCCTGAAGTTATCGTAGCAAACCACGCTGGTATCAAAGTAATTGGGATTTCATGTATCACAAACTTAGCTGCAGGAATGCAAGCAAACTTAAACCACGAAGAAGTGGTAGAAACAACACAACGCGTTAAAGAAGTGTTCAAATCATTGGTTCGTAAAGTGTTAGTTTTATATTAAGAGACGAACCTCGAGGAGGAATGAATTTGTTAGTACCTTATTCAGCAACGAATAAAAAAATTGTGATGGGATTACTTTCTTACATCCCAGAATTCAAGGACTTTAAACGATTGCAAGAGGAAATTGAAGAAATCGCTACAAATCCATCGATTAAATGCTGGCTTTTTAAAGAAAGTGACAGTGAGAATTTTATTGGATTGATTGGTGGAGAAAGTACAACTGACACGATTGTCATTAAATACTTATCGGTGTCACCTTCGTTTCGTGGGGAAAATATTACATTCCAAATGTTAGAAGATTTAGCAAAGATGGAAGATAAAGTATTGAGTGGAACAATTGAGACGAGTGTGATTCTCGCAAAATGGAATAAACATCGTGTAAGTGAGGAACCATGGAAGATTTAACAATTAAGGTAGCTGAATACGAAGGGCCGATGGACGTCCTCTTGCATCTGATTCGTGAGATGAAAATCGATATTTACGATATTCCGATGAATGAATTAACGAAGCAGTATTTGAACTTCATTCATTCCATGAAAACATTGGAGTTGGAAGTGGCAGCCGAGTATTTAGTAATGGCATCGACATTATTAGAAATCAAAGCAAGAATGCTTCTTCCAAAACCAAAATTGGAAGAGTTGGATGAAGACGGGGAGCCAATCGTAGAAGATCCTCGTGACCAGTTAGTGCAACAACTATTGGAATATCAACAAATTAAAGAAAATGCCAAAAAGCTTGAGGAGCTCTCTTTCCAACGAGGATTACACTTCGGGAAAGAAGCGAGTGACTTGTCTTCGATGCAGGAAATTATTCCTTTAAAAGAAGGAGAAGTGACGACTCAAGATTTATGGAATGCGTTAAAGAAATTAGCGCGTAAGAATATTGCGAAAATGCCACTGAAGGCCAATATTCAACATGAAACGCATACGGTTGAAGAACTGATGGATTCGATTATTTCAAAAATTGAGCATACGGATAAGAAACAAGTTCCGTTTGAGGAATGTTTCCCAGCGTTCAACAGGCATGCGATTACAACGACGTTTTTAGCGATGTTACAGCTCGTTCGGGAACATCGTGTCCGTTTTATTCAAAGTTCTCCATACGAGGATATTTTGATTGAGAAAAGACAAGAAAAGGAGAAAGAGAGTGACTAATTACATTTCAGTATTGGAAGGCTTACTATTTGTTGCTGGAGATGATGGGATTACATTAGAAGAAGCAAGCTATATTTTAGAACTCGAAAGAAGTGCAGTTCGTCAGTTGCTAGATGAATTAAAGAAACGCTTAGAGGATGAAAATAGTGGCTTAGAACTTCTTCTCACAGCTTCTCATTATAAGCTTGTGACAAAGGCTAGTTTAAAATCATATATCGAAAAATATGCGGTTTCTCCATATTCTTCTCAATTGTCTCAAGCTTCTCTAGAAACGTTAGCGATTATCGCGTATAAGCAACCTGTCACACGTGTGGATATCGAGTCGATTCGTGGAGTTCAAAGTAGTGGTTCGATTCAAAAACTATTGCTAAGAGATTTAATTGAAGAGGCTGGAAGATTAGAGACTCCAGGACGTCCAAAATTATATAAGACAACAGCTTATTTTATGGATTACTTTGGATTAGAATCGCTAGATGCATTGCCAGATGCTTCAGATTTATTCGATTTAGATTCTGAAGAAGCCAATCAATTATTTAGAGATAATCATGATTTGTTTGAAGAGCTTGAAATGCGCTCTAAAGAACATCATGAAGTAGAAGAAGAGAAAGAGTAGGTTTTTTTGTGGAAAGATTACAAAAAGTAATGGCGCACGCTGGTGTGGCATCCCGCAGAAAATGTGAGGCATTTATTCAAGAAGGCCGTGTGAAGGTCAATGGTGAAGTCGTGAGAGAACTCGGCTTTAAAGTAGGTGCCAATGATAAAATTGAGGTAGACGGTATTCCGATTTACAAAGAAGAACCTGTGTACTTCATGTTTTATAAACCAAAAGGCGTGCTTTCAAGTGCGAGTGATGATAAAGGAAGAACCGTTGTGACGGATTATTTTAAAGATGTGGAACAACGCGTGTATCCAGTGGGACGTTTGGACTACGATACAACAGGACTTCTTTTATTAACAAATGACGGTGAATTTTCAAACTTAATGACGCATCCAAAGCATCACGTAGAAAAGAAATATATCGCCAAAGTTAAAGGAATTCCAACGCCTAGACAAATGCGTCAATTGGAACGTGGAATTGTCTTAGATGGCAAGAAAACGTCAAATGCTAGAGCTCAAATTTTATCAGTGGATACAGATAAAGGAACAGGGATTGTCGCTTTAACGATTCACGAAGGATGGAACCATCAAGTGAAGCGTATGTTTGAGGCTGTAGAGTTACCTGTTATGAAATTAAAACGTGAAGAGTTTGGATTTTTAACATTGGAAAACTTACGCCCTGGAGATTATCGTGAATTGCGCTCATTTGAAGTACAGAAACTAAGAAAGCTCGCTTTAGACGAAAAATAGATTTCTATTAGGGAGTCATACAAAAGAAAAACGGACTCACAGAGTGAGTCCGTTTTGTTTATTTAGTCTTCATTAAATGGGCTATTTTTTCGTTTAATGGCACCCGTTGGACAGGCTGTATAAGCATCTTTGAACTTTTCTAGCGTATCTTCTGGTAGTGGAACTGTTCCGGTATTGTTGTCTTGTTTTACAAAGGCAATCCCTTCAGCATCGTACTCGAAGATTTCAGGAGCACGTAGTTGACAGATGCCACATGCGATGCAAGACTCGCAATCAACTTTTGTATAAATTTTTGAAAGAGAGGATTTATTATCCATGAGTCAGTACTCCTTTTATCAAATTTGGATATTACATGCGATCAAGTCGTATGGTGTGGTTCCGTTAAATCGATTATATCGTATTTTAACGGGAAATCGTACCATGTCGACTTTAATTGGCGTTACAGAAGATAAAACTGAAGTATTTTTTGCGAGTTTACCTCATTTAAAAGAGGAGTACTTTCATCAATTAGTAGATGGATTCTTTTGTGAAGGAATAGTTAGCGAAAATGAATCAGGCATAGTCCTACTGAAAGAGATTCCAGAATTTTCGCTTGTGACAAACGGAAGTCATCCTGTCAATTACTTGATGCATCCATATTCGTTTGTGCAATTAAGAGATGTGACAAGACTCTGGATTGAATGGATTAGTTATCACCGCTATGAAGAAACAAACTATCGTCCTTTAATTCAAAATGTATGGTTACAGCAATTATTTAAACGATGGTATAAAGAAGAAAAAGAGATCATTACACCAGTTTGGTTTAGTAGTGTTGTGGAAGAGTTCAAGGTTTGGGCTAATAAACAAGATGAATCTGTGAAAGGACATTGGGTAGGGCTTTTTAATGGAGCTAAGTCGACAGCGGCTCTAGAAGATGAGCTCGTTTCGTTGTGGGAATTTACCACTGTTGAAGACTGTGAGCCTCTCTCAAGATTAGTCTTCATGAAATGGGTGAGTGATGTCTTTGAGGAACCTGAAAATTCTTCAATCACTTATGGATGGTTTTCTAAAATGTTTGAATGGATTTCTCATGAAACGAGTTCCGTTCAAGAAACCGTTCGTCTATTTGAAAAAGGATTAAAACGAACGGAGATTGCACGTCTACGTAAACTCAAAGAAAGCACGATTAACGATCATCTCTTAAAGCATTTGTTACTTACTAAAGATGCATTTTATAAACGTGTAGAAGAAACGAAGGCCGCTGTAGCGTACAAAGAACTTTTCGAAAACGAGCAGTATCCAAAATATAAAGAGGCTAAAGACCAGTTTGAAGCAGAAGGGAAAAAACTAGATTTCTTCTTATTCAGATACTATCAAATCAAGGCCTTAAAGGAGCGTGAATGACATGGATCCAATATTGAATCGATTCGGATATGATGAGTTCCGAGAAGGACAACAGGAAGTCATCAGCGCTCTTGAGGAAGGACATGATGCGATTGCGATTTTACCAACAGGAAATGGGAAATCGTTTATTTATCAATATATTGGCGTCAAAGAAAAGTGCAGAGTCGTGATTGTATCTCCGCTGATTGCTTTGATGGTGGATCAAGTTGCTAGTTTAAAACAGCTAGGAATCCATAGAGCAGTGGCCATCACGTCTCTTATGTCAGAGTCTGAGAAGAATTATATTTTAAGTACGTTAAATGAGTATCAATTTATTTTCGTTTCTCCAGAGATGCTACAAGCGCCTAGATTCTTTAAGCAATTATCAAAACTGGAAATTGGTTTACTCGTCGTCGATGAGGCGCATTGTATTTCGCAATGGGGATATGACTTTAGAAGCGATTACCTATTTATTGGTAAGATGAGAAAGAGTTTGGGAAGTCCTAGAACGTTAGCGTTAACGGCAACAGCGACGACTCAAGTCATTCATGATATTTATACCTTCTTAGGATTAAATAAAGAGGATACGACTTATTTCCAAGGACATGCCTTCTTGAAGAATCGTGAAATTGATGTTATTTCGGTTGAAGGACTCCGTAGCAAGATGCTTTCTGAATTGTTGAAGCGTGTGGAATATCCTTGTATCGTGTATGCCTCAACGATTAAGGAGATTGAAGGGTTAAAAGAATCACTCCAAGAGGAAGGATTTACAAAAATCGATACCTTCCATTCCAAGAGACATAGTAGTGATCGACAAACCATCCAGCAGAAATTCTTTAGAGGCGAACTCAATATCTTATTAGCGACAAGTGCTTTTGGAATGGGAATTAATCAGTCGAATATTCGCACGATTATTCATTACCAACTTCCTCAAACGCTTGAAGATTATGTGCAACAAATCGGTCGTGCGGGTAGAGACCTGCAGTTTAGTCGTTGTATCTCCTTTGTTCATCCAGACGATTTTTCCGAAATGGGACGTAAAATTGAACGGTCGTATGAAGCAGGTGACGAGGAAGAAACGGAACTTCATCAAAATATCAAAGAGATTGCGAATGCATTTCGTTGGAATAATGAACAAAAGAATGAGTTTATCAAGTTGCAGCGAACGCGTAAATTAAAGCAAGTGGAGCAGATTGAAGAGTTTGCGACTACGAGTCAGTGTAAAGAACAGTACTTAGCACAGTTCTTCGGAGAAAATCGAAAAGAACCGTGTGGAAAGTGTAGCAGTTGCAGGCATCTTGATTTATTTTTACTGGATGTAACAGAAAATTGGAATGAAGAAGAAAATGGCAAAAACACCTTCGAAGAAAGCTTTAAGAAATTATTTAATCTATGATTAAATAGAGTGATTTTTTGAGAATTTATGCTACAATAGTACTAAAGTAAAAGTTTGCCCTGAGTGTAAGAATATGCTATATTGTGTAGTGAATTGACTGAGGATAGCATTGGGTCAAATTAGGAGGATTTTTGAATGAGCGATAACTTTAATAACAATGAAGATTTAAATCAAACAGAAGAACAACCATGGGAAAGAAAATTTGGAGAAGATGAGAATTTAAAGAATCGTCAATTCTCTCGTAGTGCTAGAAACTCAGGTGGAAAAGCAGTAGCACCATTATCAAATGTGTTATTATTTGTGTTCCTTATTGTAATTGTAGCACCATTATTATTTATGATGTGGTTCTCAATTAGCAATAATAGTAACCAAGTAAAACCAAGAACAGCTGATGATGTAATGTTAACGAAGACTGTTGAAACAACAACAGCTACTCCAGAAACAACAGCAGCTACAACTAAACAAGAAGCTACTACTACAGCTAACGAAGCTACTACTACAGCTCCTCGTCAAGCTGAAACAACTCGACAAACACCAACAACTCAAGCGCAACAAAATGGTAACTATGGAACATACACTGTTAAAGCTGGGGATACTTTATACCGTATCGCAGTAAACCATGGTATGGACGTGGCGACATTAAAACAAATTAATGGTCTCACAGGAGATAACATTGCTCCAGGAACAACATTAAAAGTTGCACAATAATACAGAACTATATTAGCGGAAGTCTGAGACGCAAGACGTTTCAGGCTTTCTTTTTGAGAAGGAGAGAGAATATGCAAGTTGCTATTGATGGACCAGCTTCGTCTGGGAAAAGTACAATTTCAAAATTGATAGCTAAAGAAACTGGTTTTCTTTATCTAGATACTGGTGCGATGTATCGTGCTACAACATTGGCATTTTTAAGAAATAATATTTCAGTAGATGATGCGTCAGCAATCGATGAATTGCTCGAAAACTTAGTCATCAGTTTTAAAAATACTGAAGATGGCCAACTCGTTTTCTTAAACGGGGAAGATGTGACTCGTGAGATTCGTGATCTTGAAGTGACACGAAATGTATCGGAAGTTTCAGCGATTAAAGCAGTTCGTGTAAAACTTGTACAAATGCAACGTGAGATTGCAGAGAACCATTCCATCATTATGGATGGTCGCGATATTGGTACAGTAGTGCTTCCAAATGCTGAGTTGAAGATTTTCTTAGTAGCATCTGTAAAAGAACGTGCGCTTCGTCGATTCAGAGAAAACCAAGAAAAGGGCATTGAATTATCTCTTGAAAAATTGGAAGAAGAGATTGCTCACCGTGACTTCTTAGATAGTACTCGTAAAGAGTCTCCTTTGAAAAAAGCGGATGATGCAATTGAAATCGATACGACAAGCCTATCAATTCAAGAAGTCGTTTCTAAAATTACGAATCTTATCCAAGAAAAGTTAACGAATTAACCAGATTTTACACAAAAACACTAGAATTCGTTTTCATTTAGTGGTATGATTGTAAGTGGATAAAAAGTTTTATTTTGCACAAAAATCAAACTTGATGTTCGCATGAATTGTCGCGCTTAGGAGGAAGTCACATGTCAGAATTACAAACAATGCAAGATGCGCTAGATATCGTTAAAGATATTCAAATCGGAGATTTAGTACAAGGTGAAGTATTAACTCTACAAGATAAACAAGCCATCGTCGGAATTATCGGTGGAGGAGTTGAAGGAGTTATTCCTTTCAATGAATTATCTACATCACCAGTTGAACGTGTAGAAGACGTTTTAGCTGTAGGAGATGTTGTTGATTTAGTAGTCATCAAACAAATCAAAGATAAAGAAAATGGAAGTTTCTTACTTTCTAAAAAACGTGTAGATGCACGTAAAGTTTGGGAAGAAATTCAAGCTAAATTCGATAACAAAGAAATCATCGAAGCTCCAGTTGTGGATGCAGTTAAAGGTGGTTTAGTAGTGGATGCAGGAGTTCGCGCTTTCGTGCCAGCTTCAATGGTATCAGACCACTATGTTGATAACTTAGCTCAATTCAAAGGCCAAACATTAGCTTTTGAAATCGTTGAAATCGAACCAAGCGAAAATCGTTTAATCTTATCACGTAAAAACTTAGTTGCAGCTGAAAAAGCAGCTAAGCGTGCAGCTGTATTTGAAGCAATTCAAGAAGGTTCTGTAGTGACTGGTAAAGTGGCTCGATTAACAAACTTCGGTGCATTTATCGACTTAGGTGGTGTGGATGGATTAGTTCACATCTCACA
>JUUF01000059.1 GCA_001058355.1 Carnobacterium maltaromaticum | reverse complement strand
GCATGTCTAAGTCGTCAAAATTTGTTAAAAAGTATCCAAATGTTATTTCATCCATTTTGAATAAAGAGTAAACAGATTGGATTGAATTACGAATGTCCGTTAATTTCCATTCACCCTCAATTTCGGTTACGTTCTTCGGAACTTCTGTTGTAGCAGTAGGTGAACTTTCAGAGCTGTTTGACCCCTGAGAGCAACCAGCAATGACCAAAAATGAAAAGAGAGTCAGTAGAGTAAGGACGATTTTTTTACTATGTCTAATCATTGTTAGACC
>JUUF01000058.1 GCA_001058355.1 Carnobacterium maltaromaticum | reverse complement strand
GTTTAGAGAACATATTGAATTTGTGGCTCGTTCGTATCATCAAATGAACGAAGAGACAATGGCTCATGCAATGGAACTCGTGAAAGCTTTTCGCTTAACGAAGCAATTGGATTGGTTCCCAGCATATTTCTCAAAAGGGATGAAGCAAAAAGTGCTCATCGTCTGCGCGTTAATGCTAGACGTGCCCGTCTATGTGGTCGATGAACCATTTTTAGGACTTGATCCACTAGGGATTCGTACCTTGCTTCAAGTTTTGAAAGAGAAGAAGGAAAAGGGTGCAGCGATTTTAATGTCGACTCACGTTTTAGATACGGCTGAGAAGTATTGTGATCGTTTCATCGTGTTACATGAAGGAAAAGTAATTGCGCAAGGCGATATCGAAGGCTTACGCGCAACTTCGAATATTGAAGAATCTTCTTTAGAGGAAATCTACTTTGCATTAACGACAGGGGACGATGCCGATGAATAGTGCAGAGCTTTTTGAGACTCGAGTAAGAAAATATCAAAAGAAAAGCATGAAGTATATGCGTTATGTACTGAATGACCATTTCTTGATTGTTTTATTTTTCTTATTTGGCTTTATCATGGTGCAATATTCGAGTTGGATTCAATCGATTCGTGTGTTGGAATTACCATTGTTAGGATTGCTTGGAGCTTTACTAGCGAGTGTTCCATTCTTTGGTGGAGTAGCAACGTTGCTTGAACCAGCCGATGGAATCTTTTTATCCGTAGTGGGGCAAGACTTTAAGGCGTATTTACAAAAAGCCATTCGTCGTAGTTGGGCGCTTCCGCTACTCGTGATGCTGGCTTCGACAGGAATTGTCTTTCCAATCGTAGCACAAGCCTTTGGAACGAATATGAGTATGTTCGTAAAGCTATTCCTCTTACAAGTGCTCTTTAAAGACTTATTATTCCGTTGTACGAAATACGCTTATCGTGGAGTGCTTCATTTTACATGGAAGGAAAAACTCGGTATTTACGTGATTGCAGTAACGAACTTCTTCGGAATGTTTTTATGGATTTCTGAAGCTTGGTCATTTGTTTTATTAGTGATTCCAATTCTTCTGAGTGTTTTTATCGAGTACTATTATGGAAAAGCGGCCTTTGTCTATCGATTCGATTCTATGATTGAGTCGGAATTAGAAAGACAACAACGAATTTATCGCCTATATGCATTGTTTGTGGATGTGCCAATGGTGCATAAACCACAAGCGCATCGCCGTTCATATTTAGATGGCGTATTGAAGGTACTTGTTGGAAAGAATCCAAGTGGTCATCGCTATTTAGTGAGTCGTACGGTCGTTCGTACGAGTCAATATATGAGTTTATTATTACAACTCGCAGTTGTCAGCTTTGTAGTTGCATTGTTTTCTCAAGAGTATTATTGGAACTTTATTGTCAATGCGTTACTTGTAATGCTATTAGGATTTCAACTTGTTGGAGTTATCCAAAGTGCCAACACGCAAAATAGTCATTTTGCCTCTTTAGTGGATAGTAACACTCGTCTTAAGGATAATTTATCAGTCCTCATGATGACGATGGTCGCATCCGGTGTTGTACTGGGCATTTCTTCAGTGATGGGGATGCGTGAAATGATTGGATTAGTAGGGATTATTTTCTATCCGATTTTTGGAGTATTCTTTACACAATTTTATTTACGTTATCGATTCCTTAAGAAGAGAAGAAAAATTTAAGTTTGTAGGCTACTAAGTAGCGCACAAACTTGACTCAAATGGTATAAAACCATAAAATAAAAGAATAGATTTATTAAAGGAAACAGAATTTGTCGTTAGGGATGGAATAGATGGAATATAACATGGACACAGGATGGGATCTCCATCCAATTGGTGGGGACACCGGTCAAGCGTACATGGGTGTAAAAGACCATGAACGTGTATTTCTAAAGAGAAATGCTTCACCGTTTTTAGCGGTGCTATCGGGTGAAGGTATCACTCCTAAGTTAATATGGACCAAACGTGCGGGTAATGGTGATGTCATTACAGCTCAAGAATGGTTGTCTGGAAGATCCCTCACTAAGGAAGAAATGGGGTCCGTCGAAGTCATTGAGCTGTTAAAACAAATTCATCAATCCCCAAATCTTTTACAAATGTTGCAACAAATTCAAGGTGAAGAGTATAGCACACAAAAATTCATCGATGAATATTTAAATAATTTACAGTCAGGATTACAAACCCACCGTTTCTTAAACGAAGTATTAAATTACTTAATTGAAACCATTCCGCTTGTGAGTGAAGTTGGAAAAACAGTTTGTCACGGAGACTTAGACCGTCGTAACTTTATGTTATCTGAAGACGAGAAGCTCTACCTTGTCGACTGGGAAATGGTTCGCCTCGCCGATCCAGTTTCGGATTTGACGATGATTTTGACGCAATACATTCCTGTTCATCAATGGGGTGAATGGCTAGATATGTATGGCTTACAACTGTCTACAAATATTTATCAACGAATTGAATGGTATGCTCTCATGAATTGCTTGAATTATATTAAAAAATCGCACTTCGAGGGACGTTACCTTGAAATGAATGAGAAAATTCTTTTGGTGAAATCAATTTACAATAATCGTATTGGAAAGCCAACAGAAGAATAGACAGGAGTTAGACTTTGAGATTAAGAAATAAACCTTGGGCAAAAGATGCTTTAGCGGCTCACCCAGAAATGGTCATCCAAAATCCAGCAGAGTGGAAGGGAAGATGGCATGAGCGTTTTGGCAATAACAATCCAATCCATATCGAGATTGGTTCTGGGAAAGGTCAATTCGTGAGCGGCATGGCTCGTCAAAACCCAAATATTAACTATATTGGAATTGAAATTCAAGAAAGCGTCCTTGTAGTCGCACTTGAAAAAGCTCTTGCAGCAGATGTTCCAAACTTACAATTATTACATGTAAATGGTGGACAAGTAACAGAATACTTCGAAGATGGTGAAGTAGACCAAATTTACTTGAACTTCTCAGATCCATGGCCAAAGAAACGTCATGCGAAACGTCGCTTGACTCATGAAAGTTTCTTAGTTGGATACGAAAAAGTATTACCACCATTTGGAGAATTACACTTCAAGACAGATAACCGTGGATTGTTTGAATACAGCCTTGCTTCATTCTCACAATTTGGACTTGTGTTAAAACAAGTTTGGTTAGATTTACATCAAGTGGATTTTCCAGGAAATGTGATGACAGAATACGAAGAGAAATTCTCAGCAAAAGGTCATCCAATTTATCGTGTGGAAGTGATTTTCCCACAAGATAGAAAAGCTTTTAAACAACCTGAATAACAAATAAAGGAGCCTGATTCATATGGAATCAAAAAATAGTTTCAAAGGTGCAAGTTTTCTTCTAGCAGCAGGTGCTGTTATTGGAGCATGGGTCACTTCAAAATGGTTTGAACGCAGAAATGTCAATGGAGATGTTATTGTTCAAAATGTACGTAAATTATTTCAAGTAGTAGGTACTATCGAAGGCTCTTGGATTGAGATGGAACCTGTATTCGTGGATAGTCCTGAGTTTTATGGGGAAGTTTATTATGGCGGGGTTACTCGTAAAGAAGATAATGAACTAGTCCAATACGAATTTTATGCAGATGCAAAAACAGGAGCCGTTATTGATTTATACAAAATTGGATAATCAAAGAAAGCTGGAGGACCTCCAGCTTTTGGCGCGTTTATAAGATGTTTTATAGAAGTAGGAAAGAAGAGGATACAATGGAAGCTCATACAGAACAATTAATCAAAACGTTAACAGAAATGAAAGGAACTAGTGGACACGAAGGCCGTATTCGTGAATTCATGAGAAATGAATTAACACCTTTAGTAGACCGCGTGGAACAAGATGGTCTTGGCGGTATTTTTGGGGTTCGTGATAGCAAAGAAGAAGATGCACCACGCATTATGATTGCGGCTCACATGGACGAAGTTGGTTTCATGGTAACAAATATCACTCCAAACGGAATGTTCAAAGTAAGTCCTTTAGGTGGATGGAACCCATATGTGGTTTCAGCACAACGTTTTACATTATTAACTCGTAATGGAGACTATCCAATTATTTCATCTTCAATTCCACCACATTTATTACGCGCGGCTGGTGGTCAACAACCAGCTGTGAAAGTAACCGACATTTTATTTGATGCTGGATTTACTTCACGTGAAGAAGCGCTTGAATATGGCTGCCGTCCTGGCGATACAATCGTTCCAGATGTAGAAACCATTTGGACTGCCAATAAGAAACGTATGATTTCTAAATCATGGGATAATCGTTATGGATGTACAGTCGTTCTTGAAGCATTGAAAGCTGTTAAAGATGAAACTTTACCAAATACATTAATCGCGGGAGCGAACGTGCAAGAAGAAGTTGGATTACGTGGAACTGGTCCAAGTGTGACAAAATTCAATCCTGATTTATTCTTTGCAGTAGACTGCTCAGCAGCAGATGATATTAATGGTTCGAAAGAAACGTTTGGACACTTAGACCAAGGATTCTTATTACGTATTTTAGACCCAGGTATGGTGACTCTTCCTCGTATGAAAGAATTCTTAGAAGATACTGCATTAACACATAACATTCCGTTCCAATACTTTGTTTCTCAGGGTGGAACAGATGCTGGAAAAGCACACTTAATGAATCAAGGAGTTCCTAGTGCAGTGATTGGGGTATGTGCTCGTTATATTCATACACACCAAACAATGTTCTCAATTAAAGACTACGAAGCAGCACGTGAAATGGTTATCCAAACAATCCGTGCGTTAGACCGTAGCACAGTGAACACTATTTTAGACGGAAGAACAAATTAAGATTAAAGAGGTACAATATATGTGGTTAAGTTTTTATAACAAAAAGGGAATCGGCGATACGTTATTATTAACAAGCGGAACTGCAAGCCGTTATGACGTCGATTATGAGAAAAAAGGAAACGTGACTCAAGTCTTTGTTCGTGAGTCAAAAGAAGTTCTAGGCTATAATATTGAAAAGATTTCTGAAGTGATTTCATTTGAAGAAGATGGACAACAAGTCTTAACTCCCGAGCAACAAGAAGTTGTGAAAGGATTGATTGAAAAAGCTGGAT
>JUUF01000057.1 GCA_001058355.1 Carnobacterium maltaromaticum | reverse complement strand
GCTCCAACAAAAAATAAAATGATTATTGCTATTACTTTTTCATTATCTAATCCTCAAGTTCAATTGCGATTCAATGAACATTACTGCCATTGCCTGCATCAATTTTCTCCTAGATATTTTATCTTAATATTTGATATTGATATATCTCCCGTAATTTTTTCAGTTCTTTCAATATCATCAAACTTTCCAACCGGATCCAGTAACAATTCCAAATCCTGACTATCCAGCTGTTTCTTATCTTCTATTATCAACGTTACCTTTTTTGAATCATCATTATTTAGTTTTAGTTTCAAAATATAACTACCTGTACTCCAATTCTTTGTAAACAGGAGAAACTCAACCTCGCTAACCTCATACCTACGTGCAATTCTAGTCACAACATTATTCTGTTGTTCCTTCGTAATGGTTGGTTTTGAGCAAGTGACCGCCATTGCTCCAACAAAAAAT
>JUUF01000056.1 GCA_001058355.1 Carnobacterium maltaromaticum | reverse complement strand
TTTACGGGGGTCAGTGCCGTTGCTAGGGAAGTCTATTTTTTTATTTTCTCAATTCTTCTAATAGAGCTTTGGCAGTTTCTTGATTTAAGTGAGTAGCTTTAGCGAGTAAGTTCATAAGATGTGGCAGTTCTTCTTGGGTTGCTCCAACTGCAAGACCTAATGATTTTGCTTGGAGTCGCATATGGCCTTTTTGTATACCGTCGGTCACAAGAGCTCTCACTGCTGCAAGATTTTGTGCCAAACCAATTGAGGCGATAATTCCTGCTAGTTCAACAGCGCTTGGATGACCGAGTAACTCGTGTGCAAATTGCGCTCCTGGGTGGATGGAAATAGAACCTCCAACCGTTCCAACAGGAAGTGGAAGAGTGATAGTACCTACTAAGTTTCCATCTTCATCCTTTGTCCAGCTTGTCAGTGGTTGATATTGGCCGTTTAAACTTGCATAAGCGTGAGCGCCAGCTTCGATTGCTCGCCAGTCATTTCCGGTAGCGATAACGACAGAATCAATACCATTCATAATACCTTTATTATGCGTTGTTGCACGGTAAGGGTCTGCTTTTGAAAATTCACTTGCTAAAACGATTCGATCTATTACATCTTCACCTTTAGTTGTTCTAGTATCTAAGATTCTTGGTGAGAGGACACATCTAGCTGTCACGACTGAGTTGGTTGCAAGATTTGAGAGAATAGCCATAATACTCTCGCCATCAGTCAATGCTTCAATTGGTGAAACGAGCGCTTCTAGGATGGTGTTCAGCATATTTGCTCCCATCGCTTCCTTTGTATCCACAGAAACGTAGGAAATATAAAATCTTTCTTTGTCAGTAGATTTTTCTTCGACCCATATTTCTCGGATTCCTCCGCCACGTTTCACGATAGAAGGATGAACATTATTCGCAATCGTAAAGAGCGATTCTCTTTGTTGTTCTAGTTTAGTTTTTACTTCTTCAAGTGTTAGAGGAGATTTTACAATGGCAATTTCTCCAATCATTTCACGCTTTTCTTGAATCGTTGCAGTTCCGCCAGCTAAGTTGATTAGTTTTGAGGCATAGCTTGCTGCGGCAATTACAGAAGGTTCTTCCGTTACCATTGGAACAATATAGCTTTTCTCGTTCACGATTAATTCTGGAACGATTCCATACGGAAGGCCGTATACTTCAATTTGATTTTCGACCATTTGGTTAGCAATGGACTCTGGAAGTTCAAGACCTTTTTCGAGTAGTGCTTTGGCTTCATTCGATAAGTTTGGATGATTTAATAAAGTTTCTTTTCTTTCTTCAAGAGACTTTTGATAAAACTTGTAAAAAGGGTTATTTTGCATCGATGTGCTCCTTTCTTGCTTTCATTCAGTATAACAAATTTTTACAGTTTGCGGGTATGATACAGGTAAATTTTTCAAAAATGAGGTACACTAGTAAACGTGAAAGGAGAGATTTTATGGAATTTATTCGTGAAGTGAATGGTCACCGTCTAATCTTAGTGGCTGATGAAGAGTATCAAAAAGAAGCAGAAGATATGCTTACTTTCGTAGAAGAATATTTTGAGGAGAATTGGGACGAGGTCGACACTTTAATTCCAATCCATTATGGACAAGTGAAAGTCATTCCTAAAGGGGAAGATTTTCAAGTAGTCGTTCAAAATTACGAACATAAACTACTAGATGAATGGGTAGAAGATTTCTCTTATTTCTTAGATATTATTCGTAAAACAATTCAAACTGGTAAGCGTACGAAAACATTAGGACGTCTCATTTCATTCCGCTTTGACGGACCGTTAGTGATTGCTAACCATACTTTTGAAGTGGATGAGTGGTATGCACATCGTTTTGATGATGAAACTTGGTATATTGCTCCAATCGATCAAACGATTGATCCGCAACCGCTAGAAGGAAATCAAGCGTATGAAATCTTTCCAGATTATCCAGAATTATATGAAGTGATGCATTTACCAACAGACTATATTATCTTATTCAAAGGACATGAGATTGTTTCGGTGTTGAATACGGATAGTGTAGATGTGTGGAACTAGTCAATTACGAAAGGATGTACTATGGTAGAATCAATTTGTCGTATGAATCATGTTGTGAAGGCGTATGAATGTAATTGGAAAGGAGAATTATCTCTTAGCCATGTAGTCGGGATTATGATGCTAGCTTCGCGTAAACAAGAACGAGGTCTAGCGCATCCTGATTTGATCTATCAAAAAGGTCTTTCATGGATTGTAATTCAAAACCAATTAACTGTCAATCGTCTTCCTAAATTAGAAGAAGAAATTATTATCGAGACAGAACCAGTTGGATATAACAAGTTCTTTACGTTCCGTCGTTATACGATTTTGTCTCTAGATGAAGAAGTACTAGTAGACGCATTGACAACTTTCTCAATGATTAATATTGAAGAGAGAAAACTCATTTCACTAGACGAAGAAGTATTAAGTGAATATCCAATTGAGAATAAAAAAGATACTCGTCGTAATCCACGAGTTCCTAAAATCGATTTAGAGAATGCGAGTGTTCAAACGTATCGTGTTCGTTTAAATGATATCGATTATAATCATCATGTGAATAACGCGAAGTATTTTGATTGGGTAATGGATAGCCTTGGGATGGACTTTATTAAGACTCATTCATTAAAATCAGTTCTTGTAAAATATGATAAGGAAATTTTACCTGAAGCTACCGTTAAGAGTTTTTATGAAATTCGTGAAACTGTAAACGGAGTTCAAACATTACACCAACTGGAATCAGATGATCAAAAATGTTGCCACTTATCTCTTGAGTGGAAAGTTAAGTAAAATCCTTGTATTTTCATAGGAAATAGTGTACAATACTTTTTGTGTAAAATATGCAGCAGAAATATAGAAGCTCGTCAACAGTCCTAGCCTTTAGGGTAAGGTAGTAACCGCGGCTGCAAAGGTGAACCCTTGTAGTGACTGCACGAATCGAAGATTTCGCGATTATTTTACTCCAAAAAAATAAACAATTATTGGAGGAATGTTCAATGTCACGTTACACTGGACCAAGCTGGAAGTTATCTCGTCGTTTAGGCATTTCACTTTCAGGAACAGGAAAAGAAATCGCTCGTCGTCCATACGCACCAGGTCAACACGGACCAAACAGCCGTAAAAAATTATCTGAGTATGGTCAACAATTACAAGAAAAACAAAAACTACGTCATATGTACGGTATGAACGAACGTCAATTTGCTACTTTATTCAAAAAAGCTGGCAAAATTAAAGAAGGTAAACATGGTGAAAACTTCATGGTACTTCTTGAACAACGTTTAGATAACGTAGTATACCGTTTAGGTTTAGCAACTACTCGTCGTCAAGCACGTCAATTAGTTAACCACGGTCACATCACTGTGAACGGTAAACGCGTAGATATCCCTTCATTCCAAGTACAAGTTGGCGATGTTGTGGGTGTTCGTGAAAAATCACGTAACTTAACAATCATTAAAGAAGCTTTAGAAGCTTTATATGGTCGTCCAGAGTTCGTTACTTTCGACGAAGAAAAATTAGAAGGTTCATTAAACCGTCTACCATTACGTGACGAGTTAACTTCTGAAGTTGACGAATCACTAGTCGTTGAATACTATAACAAACTTGGCTAATCTTATTAGACAATTTCAGAGCTGGAATTCACTATTGTGGATTCCAGTTTTTTTATTTATAATTTTTGTGAAAGCACATTAAATGATTAGGGGATAAAGAGGTGGAAGAATATGATCCGTACTGTTGAAAATCCAATCGTCACTTTAGAAGATGTCCTTCCTTTATATGAAGCGGTAGGATGGACCAATTACACAACTAAACCAGAAATGCTTGAAGTTGCTTATAAAAATTCTCTTCATATAATAGGAGCGTTTAATGATGAAGAAAAACTCGTTGGTGTATTGCGAGCGGTTGGAGACGGGGCGTCTATTCTATTTATTCAAGATATTTTAGTGTACCCTGAATACCAACATCAGGGAATTGGCACAAAATTGTTACAAATGATTCTAGAAAAGTACAAGAATGTATATCAAATTCAACTAGCAACAGATGATTCAACGAAAACAGTTTCTTTTTATGAGTCTAATGGATTCACAAGTTTAACTTCTCTAAATTGCGTTTCATTCATATATACTGGAAAGCGGTGAGCAAACTTTACCGATTTTCTACGATTCTATGATAGAATGAGAGAGTAAATTAGAGGAAAGAGTGGATACAATGCAATTAACAATAGATAAAAGAGCGCAAGCATGGTTTGAAGAAGAGATGGGTGTATCTAAAGAACGTGGTGTTCGTTTCCTAGGAAAGGTATACGGATGCAGTCCGATTCATGAAGGGTTCTCTCTAGCAGTTGAAGTAGATGCTCCAAGCAATCCTTATGTGAGCGTTGTTGAAAATGGGATTACTTATTTTGTGGAAACTGGTGACGAATGGTTCTTCCATGGTCATAATTTAGAAGTAGGCTTTGATGAAAAATTAAAAGAACCAAGTTACAGTTATACAAAAATTGTAGACTAATATTATATAGAAGAAACAGGGAGTGAGGCTTTTACTTACTCCCGTTTTTATTGGACATTTTTGCCTTTGTAGAGTACAGTTAGGTAGTTATGAAACGAAGAAAGGATTTATAAAATGACAGAACCTGCAGTAAAATATAGACTGATTAAAACTGAAAAACATACAGGCGCTCGTCTTGGAGAAATTATTACCCCACATGGTACTTTCCCAACACCAATGTTTATGCCGGTTGGGACACTTGCTACGGTAAAATCAATGTCTCCGGAAGAGTTAGACGAAATGGGTGCCAATATCATTTTAAGTAACACCTATCATTTATGGTTACGTCCTGGTGCGGATATTGTTGATGAAGCTGGTAAACTACATAACTTTATGAACTGGAAAAAGGGGATTCTAACGGATTCAGGTGGCTTCCAAGTATTCTCACTAAGTGATATGCGTAGAATCGAAGAAGAAGGGGTTCATTTTAGAAACCATTTAAATGGATCTAAATTATTCCTATCTCCTGAAATCTCAATTGATGTACAAAACAAACTGGGTGCGGATATCATTATGAGTTTTGATGAGTGTCCGGATTTCCACCATACGCATGATTATGTGAAAGATTCAATTGCTCGTACGACTCGTTGGGCAGAGCGTGGATTAAAAGCCCATAAATCACCAGATACACAAGCGTTATTTGGTATCTTGCAAGGTGCTGGTTATAAAGACTTACGTATCGCACATGCAAAAGACATGATTTCTCTAGATTTCCCTGGATATTCTATTGGCGGATTATCCGTAGGTGAAACAAAGCAAGAGATGAATGAAGTGTTGGATTACTTAACACCACTCATTCCTTCAAATAAACCTCGTTATTTAATGGGAGTGGGTTCACCTGACTCATTAATTGATGGCGTTATTCGTGGAGTTGACATGTTTGACTGCGTATTACCAACACGTATTGCACGTAATGGTACATGTATGACAAGTAGCGGACGTCTTGTAGTGAAGAATGCGAAATACGAACGTGATTTCCGACCTTTAGATGAGAAATGTAATTGCTATACATGCCGTAACTATACACGTGCTTATATTCGTCATTTATTTAAGACAGACGAAACGTTCGGATTGCGCTTAACAAGTTATCATAACTTGTACTTCTTATTAAACTTAATGAAACAAGTACGCCAAGCGATTATGGATGATAACTTATTAGAGTTTAGAGAAGCGTTCTTTGAAGAATATGGCTTCAACAAAGAAAATGCTAGAAATTTCTAAAGAATGTAGAAATAAAGCGACTTTTTTGATAAAGTAAGTACATAGAAATTGGAAATGAGGTAAGATTATGGATCAAATGACATTATTAATTGCATACGTTGTTGTAGCAGGGGGAGCGTTCTGGTTCTTCGGACGTAAACAACGTCAACGTGCTAAAGAAATTCAAGCGCAAAGAGATGCGATGAAAATTGGAGATAAAGTAGTGACTATCGGCGGATTACACGGTGAAATCTACAATATTGATACTGTAAATCATACAGTTGACCTTGATTGCGAAGGAGTTATCCTTACATTTGAACGCGCTGCGATTCATCACATTGTTACTGAATCTGCTGCAACAAATAATGAAGTTTATACTGATGAAGTAGCAACTGAAGAAGAGTAGTCGATGGATAAAGAGAGTTTAAAAAATCAATTTAAAACTTGGTTGTATTATAAAGTCAGCGAGTTTAATGACTTAGGCTATACAACAATTGAAACGGAAGATCTCGCACATTATTTTGCGGATTACCGTTGGAAGAAGAACCTTCCTGAAAATCTGTTTGAACAAATCTTTCAGATCAATCAATTAAATATTAATGAGTACTTTGATTTTGAATCTTTAGAAGCGCAAACCAATAAAGAAATCACACTTGAAGATATTAATTTAAGTGAATTATTTTAAAGTTAAGAAGCTAGCAATTGTCTAGCTTCTTTTTTATTTTAAAAAGAATGTAAAGGATTACAAAAATATCGCGAAAAGTATTGATATTTTGGGAATAATGGTTAGAATGGAGATATAGGTTAGGAATAAATTATGAAAAGGGAAATGAAAACAAATGAATCTGTTTTCAAAGGAAATTTTTTCGTTGAAAATAGTTTACATTTTTACAAAAATAGTGTAAGATAAGAATGTGATAAAAATAACAAACACTGGGGGAAATCACAAGTGAGTGAAGAAAAAAACAACAACCAAGTACAACAAGAAATCAACCGTCTCGTGGAGAATGGGTTGAAAGCCTTAGATGAATTCCGCTTGTTAAATCAAGAACAAGTTGACTACATTGTGGCAAAAGCATCAGTTGCTGCGTTAGACCAACACGGTGTATTAGCACAACATGCAATCGAAGAAACAGGACGTGGGGTTTTCGAAGACAAAGCTACGAAAAACTTATTTGCCTGCGAACACGTGGTGCACAACATGCGTCACACTAAAACAGTTGGCGTTATTTCAGACGATGAAGTAACTGGATTAACATTAATCGCAGAACCAGTAGGGGTTATCTGTGGTATCACACCTACAACAAACCCAACTTCAACTGCAATTTTCAAATCGTTAATCGCATTAAAAACACGTAACCCAATCGTGTTCGCATTCCATCCATCAGCTCAACAAAGTTCTGCACATGCAGCTCAAATCGTTCGTGACGCAGCAATTGCAGCAGGAGCTCCTGAAAACTGTATTCAATGGATTGAACACCCATCTATTGAAGCAACAAATGCTTTAATGAACCACGACGGAATTGCTACTATCTTAGCAACAGGTGGTAACGCGATGGTTAAAGCTGCATACTCTTGTGGTAAACCAGCTCTTGGGGTTGGTGCAGGTAATGTACCAGCTTACGTTGAAAAAACTGCTAACATTCGTCAAGCAGCTCACGATATCGTAATGAGTAAATCATTTGATAATGGTATGGTGTGTGCTTCTGAACAAGCAGCGATTATTGATAAAGAAATTTACGATGAATTCGTTAATGAATTAAAGAGCTACCATACTTACTTTGTAAATAAAAAAGAAAAAGCATTATTAGAAGAATTCTGCTTCGGCGTAAAAGCAAACAGCAAAAACTGTGCAGGTGCTAAATTAAATGCAAACATCGTTGGTAAATCAGCCGCATGGATTGCTGAACAAGCTGGATTCTCAGTTCCAGAAGGAACAAACATTCTTGCTGCAGAATGTAAAGAAGTTGGCGAAAAAGAACCTTTAACTCGCGAAAAACTTTCTCCAGTAATTGCAGTACTTAAATCAGAATCTCGTGAAGACGGTATTGAAAAAGCTCGTCAAATGGTTGAATTCCACGGTTTAGGACACTCAGCAGCGATTCATACAGAAGATGCTGAATTAGCGAAAGAATTCGGACGCGTTGTTCGTGCAATTCGTGTTATCTGGAATGCTCCTTCTACTTTCGGTGGTATCGGGGACGTTTATAACGCATTTATCCCATCATTAACATTAGGTTGCGGTTCTTACGGACGTAACTCAGTTGGGGATAACGTAAGTGTTGTAAATCTATTAAATATCAAAAAAGTAGGGAGACGTAGAAATAACATGCAATGGTTTAAAGTTCCATCAAAAATCTATTTCGAACGCGATTCAATTCAATACTTACAAAAAATGAAAAATGTAAGCCGTGTAATGATCGTAACTGACCAAGCAATGGTTAAATTAGGATTCTTACAACGTGTTATTGAACAATTAGAATTACGTCCAAATAAAGTAATTTATGAAGTATTCTCAGACGTAGAACCAGATCCAGACATCACAACAGTAAACCGTGGTGCTGAAATCATGAAGAGCTTCGAGCCAGATACAATCGTTGCACTTGGTGGTGGATCTGTAATGGATGCTGCGAAAGTTATGTGGATGTTCTACGAACAACCACAAGTGGACTTCCGTGACTTAGTTCAAAAATTCATGGATATCCGTAAACGTGCATTCAAATTCCCAGAATTAGGGGAACGTGCTAAATACGTTGGTATCCCAACAACTTCTGGTACAGGTTCTGAAGTAACACCATTCGCGGTAATTTCAGATAAAGCTAATAACCGTAAATATCCGTTAGCTGACTACTCACTAACACCAACAATTGCGATTGTTGACCCTGCATTAGTTATGACAGTTCCAGACTTTGTAACTGCTGATACTGGTATGGACGTATTAACTCACGCAATCGAAGCGTACACTTCAACACTTGCAAACGACTATACAGATGGTTTAGCATTGCAAGCAATCAAATTAGTATTTGAAAACTTAGTAAGCAGTGTGAAAAATGCTGATTTCGTTTCACGCGAAAAAATGCATAACGCTTCTACAATGGCTGGTATGGCATTTGCGAATGCGTTCCTTGGTATGAGCCACTCAATGGCACATAAGATTGGCGGATTCTTCCACACAGTTCACGGACGTACAAATGCAATCCTATTACCATACGTAATCCGTTACAATGGTACTCGTCCTTCAAAAGCAGCTACATGGCCAAAATATAACTACTACCGTGCGGATGAAAAATTCCAAGACATCGCTCGTATGTTAGGATTACCATCTTCAACTCCTGAGGAAGCAGTAGACGCTTTAGCTAAAGCTGTTTACGAATTAGGGGAAGCTGTAGGTATCGAAATGAACTTCAAAGCACAAGGCGTTAACCACAAAGAATGGTTAGCTACAATCCATGAGATTGCAATGCTTGCTTATGAAGATCAATGTTCACCTGCTAACCCTCGTTTACCAATGGTTGCTGATATGGAAGAAATTCTTGCTGACGCATACTTTGGATATAAAGAACGCCCAGGTCGTATCAAATAATTGATTAAAAAACTTAAGAGCCTTAGGAGTTTCCTAAGGCTCTTTATTTGCTCTGTTTTTCGTTTGGGAAATATGCTATACTGTTAGGGAAAGAAAGGAGATGGCTTATGACACCAAATAAGGAAGATTACATTAAAACAATCTATAAATTAGGCGGTAAAGATGAATTCGTAACGAATAAAGCCATCAATCAAATGCTGGACCTTTCAGCAGCTTCAACGACAGAGATGTTGAACAAGCTTGTCCATGATGGTACGGTCGAATACATCCGTTATAAAGGTGCAAAATTAACAGGGAAGGGAATTAAAGTTGCAGAACGTTTGATTCGTTCTCATAAAATATGGGAAGTCTTCCTAGTAAATTCTCTAGGATTTAGTGGAGACTCTGTTCATGATCAAGCAGAGATTCTTGAACATGCGTCAACCGTTGAAATGACAGAGCGATTAGCGGAATTCTTAGGAAATCCAACGCATTGTCCTCATGGAGAAGAAATACCACCATTTTCAGAATAAAATAGCGATAGAACTGGTCTTTTTTGACCAGTTTTTTTATTTTGGCTCTAGTATTTATCGCAAAATTTTAGTACAATAATAGTACAGTTTAAGCAAGGTGTTTCATTTTTTTAATACAGAGGGGATATTATGACATCAAAGCATCAACAAATTATTCGTTATATTGAATCACTCCCAGTTGGAGAAAAAATCTCAGTTCGTTCGATTGCAAAGAATATGGAAATGAGCGAAGGTACAGCCTATCGTGCTATCAAGGAAGCTGAGAATATTGGTATTGTTTCAACTATTGAACGTGTTGGAACGATTCGTATTGAACGTAAGACAAAAGATAATCTAGAAAAACTATCTTTTGGAGAAATTATTAAGATTATTGAAGGGGAAGTATTCGGTGGGCACGAAGGATTAGATAAAATCTTAAACCGCTTCGTTATCGGTGCGATGACGTTAGATGCGATGACGCGCTATATTCAGCCTGAATCACTTGTGATTATCGGGAACCGTGAAGATGCTCAATTACTTGCCTTAAACCAAGGGGCTGCTGTTTTAATTACTGGGGGCTTCCAAGCAACACCTCAATTAATTCAAAAAGCGGATGAGCTTAAAATTCCGCTCATGGGAACAACTTACGATACATTTACGGTCGCCAGCCTCATCAACCGTGCGATGACCGATCAATTGATTAAAAAGAAAATTATGATTGTTGCCGATATTTATAATGATATCGATAACACGCATTATTTAAAAATGGATCAAACCGTTAGAGAGTATCGCGAGTTGAGTGAAAAGACTGGAAATTCGCGTTTCCCAGTTGTAAACCATTCGAACAGATTAGTAGGGGTTGTTTCTGCTAAAGATATTTTGGGAAAAGCAGATACTCTAACAATGGAACGTGTAATGACGAAGAATCCATCTGTGTCAAAATTACACGCTTCGGTAGCGAGCGTGGCGCATTCAATGATTTGGAATGGGTTGGAAATGTTACCTGTTGTTCAAGACAATATGGAATTAATAGGAATCATTTCAAGACGAGATGTTATGAAGGCGATGCAACTGACACAACGTCAACCGCAAGTCGGGAATACATTTGAAGATGATGTGAGTGAAAACTTAGAAATCGTTGAAGTGAATCCAACAGGCGCTAACTTTAGCTTTACAGTAACACCACAAATGACGAACAACCTTGGGATGCTTTCTTTTGGGGTATTATGTGAAGTGGTTTCGGTTGCTTCAAAAGAATTTATTCATAGAAGTCAACGTCGTAACACCGTGATTGAACAATTAGAAATGCATTACTTGAAGATGATTCCAATCGAAAGTCATATTGTGATTCAAATTCAAATGCTCGATAATGGTCGTAAAGTATCGAAATTAGATATTTCAGTATTATTAGAAAACTCAATTGTTGCTAAAGCAATTATGTCAAATCAATTAATGGAAAGAAACTAAGAATGAATTACAAAAAATTATTAAAAGGAATTATCACAGAGATTGAAAAAGCCGATTCAATCGTGATTTTAAGACATAGAAAACCAGACCCAGATGCTTTGGGGTCGCAAATAGGTCTAAGTGGACTCATTAAGGCAACCTATCCAGAA
This sequence comes from Carnobacterium maltaromaticum, assembly GCA_001058355.1. Classification (GTDB taxonomy): domain Bacteria; phylum Bacillota; class Bacilli; order Lactobacillales; family Aerococcaceae; genus Granulicatella. The sequence goes on along the minus strand of JUUF01000056.1, from coordinate 5,323 downwards.
AAGTTTGTTTACGTTATTGGAGATATGCCAGAAAACTTGAAGTATATCGGCGACATGGATGAAATCACTCAAGAGGTGTTCGATAACTCGCTTGTTATTGTTGTCGATTGTTCTACACCGAGACTTATCAATTGTCCATTTGAAGTGAATGTCGATGAAGTAATTAAGATAGATCACCATCCAAATGTGACACCTTATGGAAAGATTTGTTATGTGGATACAACTGCGGCCAGTGCCAGTGAAATAATGGCTGAGTTTGCTTTTGACGAAGCAACTCCATTTCAAATGAATAAGTTAGCAGCTAACGTGATTTACGCAGGAATCATCGGGGATACCGGTCGATTCTTATATCCGTCAACTACTTCAAAAACTTTTGCACTTGTATCAAAATTGATACAACACGATGTAGATTTGGCTGGGATTGCCGATAAAATGATTACAAAACCGCTGAATGTGAATCGAATGACAGGGTATATTTACGAGAATATAAATGTGTCTCCTGAAGGCATGGCGAGTGTAGTTTTAACAAAAGAAGTGCTTGAACGGTTCCAAGCTACTGACCAATTAGCTTCACTTGTAGTTTCAGTTCCTGGAACGGTTGAAGGGATTCTGGCATGGAGTATGTATGTGGAACAAGAGGATGGCACCTTTAGAGTTCATTTGCGTTCAAAAGGGCCAACCGTGAATCATATTGCGCAAGCTTTCGGCGGTGGAGGACATACGCTAGCGTGTGGAATTCCTTCTGTTACGAAGAGTCAAATATTAGAAGTGGATGCTGAGTTAAAAGAGGCAGTGAAAGCCTTTAAGAAAAATTGAAATTACGCCCAAATAAGAGTATTATAAGATGTTGTATTTACAATAAAAATCAGTCCAATCATTGGATGAAAGGAAATATTAAATAATGAATTATACAGAGTTTTTTAAAAAGATTGATGCAGAAATTAAAAAAGCAGATTCGATTGTTATCTTGCGTCATGAATCACCAGACCCAGATGCAATTGGTTCACAAGTAGGACTAAGAGAAATTATTCGCGCTACTTATCCAGAAAAAACATTGTATTTATTAGGTGAAATGCCAAGTTCACTAAGTTATATTGGAGAAATGGATGAAATTACCCAGGAACAATTCGATGCTGCACTGATTATTGTTTTAGACTGTGCAAATACACCACGTATTGACTGCCCATTTGAAGTAGATCCATCGAAAGTAATTAAAATCGACCACCATCCAGATAGAGATGTTTATGGTGCCATTTCATTTGTAGATACGAATTCAAGTAGTACAAGCGAAATTTTATGTCGTTTTGCATTTGGTGAAGAAAGTACTTGGAACGTCTCAAAAGAAGCAGCAAATGCATTATATGCAGGTATTGTAGGAGATACAGGTCGCTTCCTATATCCAGCAACGACAGCTGTAACATTTGCAATGGTATCTAAATTATTAGAATTCGATGTAGATATTTCAGGCATTGCTTATCATATGATTACAAACCCCGTTTCAGTTAGCCGTTTAGCAGGTTATATTTACCAAAACATGGAAATTTCTGAGAATGGCGTTGCAGCTACTATTTTAACGCAAAAGGATTTAGAGCACTTTGGAATTGAAGAAGATCAAACACATGGTGTTATTTCACTTCCAAGTACGGTTGAAGGCATTCATTGCTGGGCGTTATTTGTTGAGCAACCAGATGGAAGCTACCGAGTAAATCTTCGTTCTAAAGGCCCAATCGTGAATGTAATTGCTCAAAACCATGGTGGTGGAGGACATCCATTAGCATCAGGTGCGATTGTTCAAACTCTTGAAGAAGTAAACGAAATCGTAGAAGAATTGAATGCATCTTCAAAAGAATATTTAAGTAAATAATAGGGAAAGAGTCGGTTTATCCGGCTCTTTTTTCTTAAATTGGGTTTTCAAATGTGAAAAAAATTCTTTTTAAAGGAAGAAAATTGGTCTTGGTTCTTTCTTGGTTAACTCACATTAATACAGTATAATATATATGAATTTTTATTGAAAAATATTTTTATAAAAGAAGGAGAGCGGAATGAAGAGATTTATTCATAAATTATCAACTACATTATTAATATTCACATTATTAACAAATCAAGTAGCGCCAACTTTTGCTTATGCGCAGGAGGTTAGTGAACCTACAACAGTAGAGACAAGTAATACAGAAACTACTGAAACACCAGCAGTTGAAACGACGGTGAGTACAGAAAATACTACTTCTGAAGCAAACGAAGCCACAGCTACAGGTGCTTTAGGGGTAAATGCACAAATCGGTCAAGTAAAAGTAACTGCTACAAACTCAACAGGTAGCGACGCGCAATATACAACAAAGAATCGTCAAGGAGATGTTCAATTAGATGGTTCAAAAGTAGCTAATCCTATCATTGGAGGATATATCGAGTTTACTTATCCAACAGAGTATATCGAGAGTTTTACAGTTGCGACTGGTGGACCAGTGAAGAGCGTAGATAATTCGACACCAGGTCTATTAAAAGTATACTTATCAGACATTACGCAAACAACCACAGCAAGTTTTCCTTTTACATTTGAATTTAAGGATCGTGTAACTCCGGAAGGGTATACGTTCTCTCCGAAAATCGTGTTAAAAGATAGTACTGGAAACACATTAAAGGAAGTAACAGATACATTAATTTATAAAGTAAAAGTCGATAAACAGTCATTGTTTAAATATAACGGGACAAATACTACACAAGCGTATACTATTGATAACCGTGATATTTATGGTGGTAAGGCAACGGGGGAATCAATATCAAAAGCCGCAGATGTTACTTTCCAATTCAGTTTATCAACGAATACTGCAGGTGGTGGACAAACTCAAAACTGGGGGAATGGTAAAGCACAAACTCGTGCAGCGAAATCAATCACCATTACAGATACACTGCCAACGTATCAAAAAGCAGATGGAACTACTGGAACAGCTGTCTTTGATCCTGCTAAAAATCCAGGATGGACATTAAATGCTGATGGAACAGTTAGTAAAACCATTACTGGTAGTGACACTCTAAATGACTCAAATAGTGAAGCGGAACTTGCTTTACGTGAGGAGAGACTTGTTTTAAGTTTCCCAGATGCTAAAACAAAAACAAATATTGTTAATAACGCAAAAACAGAATTGACATTTATCCAACAAGGAGAATCAGAACCTAAATTAACAGTAAGCGATGATATTCAATTTAAACTCATTGGACAATTGATTAGTGATTCTTCTTTCCGTAAGTCTAATAACGATAAACAAACTTTAAACGTTGATGCTGGTGCTCCAGATACATCTGTAGCGACATGGATTCTTGGGTTTACGAATACTTCTCCAAGTACAATTTCTGAATTAACATTAGTTGATGAAGACTTAGATGAAAGAATGTATTTCTACTCAGTCGGTTCTCCTGTTTCCAATGCACCATTTGATATGGATGTATATGGTGTAAAAGCAGATGGTACTGAAGTGAAATTAGGAAGTATTGCTAAAGGTAGTAAACAAATTGTGATTGTAGACGAAGATGCCTATAATAAAGTCACAAATCAAGCAAAACAAATTTATGCAGGAACTTTAAAGAAAGACACCTATCAAAAAGTAAATCGTACTTATAACAGTATAAAAATCAAGCTTCAAGATGGGAAAGTTCTTCAAGCAGGAGAAATTACATCTACTTTTATTCAAACTAAATTGTTAAATCCATTTGATGAAACTGACCGTAAAGATCCTGTTAGATACAATAATAGTATGCACGCTGAAGGTTTAGTGGATGGCTATGGTGAAGACGGAAAGTTCTCTACAAACAAAAGTACTTCCTATGAAGATGTAAGAGTCAAGGAAGAAGAAATTCGTATTTCGAAGATGACTCGTTCAAATCCTACAGGTAATTTAGGAGAAGTTGTTGAATATAGTGTTACTGCTGATTTTAGTAACTTATCAGTCAACCGTCGTGTAAATGGAGCTCAAGTGATTGATGTCTTACCTGAGGGAATCACTTATGAAGGGTACTATATTGATAAAAAAGAGCATAGAAACATGGTAAAGGGTGAACCAAGAGTCGTTGAAAATTACAATGGCAGCGGTCGCCAAGCAGTAATTTTTGAGTTAAAAGATCTTGATTTCTACAATGACAAAACGATTGGTCGTGACTTTACAGCAATTGTTTCAGCAACAATTACGAAAGAGGCAATGCCAACAGCCGTTCAGAAAGCTGATGATTATAAGAAAAATACAGATAACCATGTATTTCTAGTTGCAAAAGAGTTTTCTCCTTTAGCAAGTAATGTAACGTCACAAACAATGTTAGACAATGTGTTTAAGATTGAGACGCCAGATGGAAAAGTTCCAGATAGAATCGTAGCCGCAAAATCTTCTACGATTGTAAACTTACCGACTGAAATTCGTTCTGAGAAATTTATTTCGAAAAGTGATGGAAGTTGGACTCAAGAATTAGTTCAACACAACTATGGTCAAGAGTATAAATATCAACTACAAACGAAGAACTATAGTACGTACGATATCGAAACATTTACGTTGTATGATCGCCTGCCTTATGTAGGGGATAAAAATGGTTCAGGCTTCACACCTGTTCTAACTAAAGCGTTGGACGTTGAAAGTAAATATACTGTTTATTATCATACTTCAACGACATTACCTGCAACTCCATATGATGCAACGCAGGCGAGTGGCTGGGTAACAGCTGATCAAGTTGCTGATTTTACAAAAGTAACAGCCATCAAGATTGTACTGAATAAGGGTGAAAAGATTGTCCCAGGAGAAGTCGTGAACTTCGTAGTGGATATGAAAACTCCAGAATATACTGATGGTGCAACAGATACACTAACAGCAACGAATGTTTTCTATACAAACCGTGATGCTGAAAGCCCAACTGTATTTGGTGAAACAAATGCTGTTTCAAACCAATTGCCACAATACATTCCAGTTGCCAAGATTTGGAATGGGGAAAAAGATGCTTCTATTTCAAGTATTAAAGTGGAACTAAGTCGTGCAAGTAATCCAGATGTTGTTTTTGCAACAATGGTCTTAAATGATGCTAATGACTGGAAAGGTGTCTTCAAACTGACTATTGACGGTAAAGCACTTGATCCAACTGTGACTGATTACCAAGTGAAAGAAGTCATTGAGGAAAACTATGGTAAAGATTACGATACAGTCATTACTGGTAAAGCTACTCAAAAAGAAGGATTTACGATCACAAATACACGTAAAACGACAACTCATTCTGTTAAAAAAGAATGGGAAGATAATAAAAATAAACTTGGCTTACGTAAAGCGATTAAAGTTCAATTGAAACAAAATGG
>JUUF01000008.1 GCA_001058355.1 Carnobacterium maltaromaticum | reverse complement strand
TGTTCTGGAGTTCCTTCTTCAGCGATAACCCCTTTATCCATGAAGACAACACGGTCGCTGACTTCTTTGGCAAATCCCATTTCGTGTGTGACAACGATCATTGTTAGCCCTGTGTGCGCTAAGCTTTTCATTGTTTCTAACACTTCGTTTACCATTTCTGGGTCAAGCGCTGATGTTGGTTCGTCGAAAAGCAATACATCTGGTTCCATTGATAATGCACGCGCGATGGCTACACGTTGTTTTTGACCACCTGATAATTGACGAGGTTTTGCATTAATGTACGCAGCCATTCCTACTTTTTCAAGGAATTCTTTTGCGATGTTCTCTGCTTCCTCTTTTGATTTTTTCAATACTTTCATAGGTCCAACAATACAGTTTTCTAACACGTTTAAGTTGTTAAATAAGTTAAATTGTTGGAAAACCATTCCTACGTGAGTACGGTATTCGTAAATACTCTTGTCATGTTCAAGAATATTTTGGCCATCGTAGTAGATTTCGCCTGAAGTTGGTTTTTCAAGTAAGTTTACACAACGTAAGAGTGTTGATTTACCAGAACCACTGGAACCGATAATCGTTACTACTTCCCCTCGTTTTACTTCAAAAGAAATATCTTTAAGAACTTCATTAGTACCGAAAGTTTTACTTAAGTTTTGAATGGAAATTACTGCTTCGCTCATTATGCATTTCCTTTCTGTCTAGTTTTTTCTTCGACTGCTGACATTGAGTTTGAGTTCAATGGATCTGAATAAATCACTTCATAGTTATCTGGACCATCTAATTTACGCTCGAAGTAACGTAAAATACGAGTCACTGTGAATGTCATGATGAAGTATAAAATTAATGTTACAAAGAATGTATCGAAGTAACGGAAGTTTTGTCCCGCAACTGTTTTTGTAGCAAAGTACAATTCTGATACAGAAATTACGTTCAATACAGAAGTATCTTTGATGTTGATAACGAACTCGTTCCCTACTGCTGGAAGGATGTTACGGAGTACTTGTGGGAAAACAACATAACGCATTGTTTGCCAGTGCGTCATCCCGATAGCTTGGCTGGCTTCAAATTGTCCTTGGTCGATAGAGATAATCCCACCACGAACGATTTCTGACATATAAGCCCCTGTGTTAATCGATACGATGAAAATCGCAGCGAATGTCACATCTAAATTGATACCAAACATTAAGGCTGTTCCGTAGTAAATTACCATCGCTTGTACGATCATCGGTGTTCCACGGAAGAATTCTGTATAGCAGTTTAAAATGATGACTGCAATTTTTAAGAGAATACGTTTAGGTCCTTTTTCTGGTAGTGGAATTGTTTTAACAAATCCGATGAACATCCCGATTAAAGTCCCAATAATTGTACCAATAATTGAAATATATAGTGTAATCCAGGCACCTGTTAAAAACATTTGCCAGTTCTGTTGAATGATTTTTACAATCCAATCAATACTCATTTATTTTCCTACTTTCTGTATTTAATGTGTATGTATACGCCACACGAGGTGGCGGTGTGTTATGTTTGTTTTCTGTATTCTGCGATCGCCTTTGCGCAGTGGTTTATTGACTT
>JUUF01000055.1 GCA_001058355.1 Carnobacterium maltaromaticum | reverse complement strand
TTACCATATTTGGTAATGTCAGATTGAAAAGGGGTTTGGACACGAATTAAATAGAGCGTATATAAAATTTTGTTTGGAAATTCTGAAAACTGTATTGAAAATTAATCGGTTTAGGCATATAATATAATTCTAAAAACGAACAAGGAGATGTGTTATGAAAAAGAATGTTCGATATACGTTGCTCTTTCCTGGGATTGTGCTTTTATGCTTTTTCTTAGTCCTTCCGTTACTAAGTAGCTTGATTCCAACGGTATTCCCAGAAAGTAGTTTTTCTTTGCAACTGTATATTGATTTTTTCAAAGATTCCTATTTTATGGCGGTGTTAGGACGTACGCTTAGTATTTCCTTGATCGTTACGATTTTTTGTGCTGTTTTGGGCTTGCCTGCAGCATACGTCATTTCTGGAGTATCGAAGAAATGGAGAGGGATTTTGATTGCGTTAACGCTATTCCCACTTTTAACAAACTCTGTTATTCGAAGCTTTGCATGGATAACGATTCTTGGTAAAAACGGAGTAATCAATAATTTACTCATGATGTTTGGCGTGATTCATGAGCCAATGTCACTCTTATATACAGACTTCTCAATTATTATCGGTTCGGTTTATTTATTCTTACCGACGATGATTATGACGCTTGTAGGGGTTCTGGAAAATATTGATGATGACCTGCTAGAAGCAGCGGCAACGCTTGGGTTAAGTCCTTTAAAAGGCTTCTTCAAGATTATCTTGCCCCTATCGCTACCAGGGATGATTGTCGGAAGTATTCTCGTATTTACAGGGACACTTACTGCATATACAACTCCACAATTATTAGGTGGAAATAAAAAGATGCTGTTAGCGACATTGCTTTACCAACGCGCGACAACGCTTGGTGATTGGACCAGTGCGAGTGTGATTGCGTTTGTCATGATTGTGATTACATTTGCCGTGATGAAGGCATTGAATCTCTTAGCGAAATCGATGGATAAGCGAGGTGGAGACATTGCGTAAAAATAAATTACTAACAATGATTGCGACTGTTGTCTTCTTATTCCTATTCTTACCACTCGTGATTATCGTGATTACTTCCTTTGGGACAGAAGCGATTATTACCTTCCCGATTAAAGGATTTACCATCGACTGGTACATTATGGCGCTTACGTCAAAAGCCTTTATGTCGAGCTTACAACTGAGCTTATTAGTAGGCGTTGTAGCCACACTCCTTGCATTAGTGATTGGAGTGCCAGCAGCGTACGTATTATCCAGAGACCAATTTAAAGGGAAGAAGTTAATGAAGGATTTCTTCTTATCGCCAACAATGATTCCAGGGATTGTCGTAGGGTATTCCCTCTATCAAATTATTGTTGTGAGTTTTAAATTCCCAATTCTACCAGGATTACTCATTGGACACTTCCTCATTAGTATTCCATATGTGATTCGTGTGGTTGGTTCTAGTATGGAACAAGTTGATGTTTCGATGGAAGAGGCTGCTTGGACGCTTGGATGTACGAAGAAGAGAGCCTTTGCGACGGTGCTCTTACCGAATATCACTTCAGGAATTTTCGCGGCGTTTATGTTGGCGTTCGTGAACTCATTCAATAACGTTCCTGTATCGATGTTCTTATCAGGTCCGGGAGTGACCATGCTTCCAACGACTTTATTAAGTTACATGGAATTCAACTACGATCCATCTGTTTCGGCATTATCCGTGATTTTAATGTTTGTAACGATGGGGATTATGATTGCGATTGAAAAAACGTTGGGCTTAGCTTCCATTTCATAAGGAGAAAGATATGTCATTTGTAAAATTAACAGATGTAAATATGATCTATGATAATAAGCATCATATTTTAAAAGATTTGAATTTATCGATTGAAAAAGGGGAATTGGTTTCCTTGCTTGGTCCGAGTGGTTGTGGGAAAACGACGACACTGCGTATTGTAGCGGGACTCCTTAATCAAAATAGCGGTACCTTTGAATTAGACGGTGAGGATATGACAAAAGTGCCTGTCCACCACCGACAATTCGGGATGGTATTCCAAAGCTACGCATTATTCCCGCATTTAACAGTGGCTGAAAATGTTGCGTTCGGATTAAAAGTAAGAAAAGAAAGTAAAGCAGTGATTGACGAGAAAGTCGCTAAAATGCTTGAAGTGTGCGGCTTAGCAGAACTTGGCGACCGCTATCCAAAACAACTTTCAGGAGGGCAAAGACAACGTGTGGCACTAGCCAGAGCACTTGTCATTGAACCAAAACTCTTATTACTCGACGAACCGTTAAGTAACTTGGATGCCAAACTGAGACTGCAAATGCGTCTAGAAATCAAACGCATCCAGCAGCAATTCAAGATTACGACTTTATTCGTAACGCACGATCAAGAGGAATGTTTCTCAATTTCAGATAAGGTAGCGGTCATGAATAATGGGATTATCGAACAATACGGGACTCCTGAAGAAATTTATCAACATCCAACGACTGAGTTTGTCGCTCGCTTTATTGGATTTGAAAACTTCATCAAAGGAACGGTTCAAGACTCTCACACAGTTCAATTATCGAATGGACTCGTTCTTGAAACGCTGGAACATGCTAAAGAAGGCGATGTGACGGTCACGATTCGTCCAGACCATATCGAACTCTTGAACGAGGGCGATGGTGTTCTTCCAGGCGAAATTTTAGTAAGAACCTTCATCGGAAAAGCGTATCAGTATGAAGTGAAAACGGAAGTGGGCGTGCTTCTTGTGAACAACCCAGCCGTTTTAGAAGTCGGAACGAAAGTCTCTCTAGCGTTCCCAAAAGATCATGTCATTGTGTTATAAAATAAAAAATTTAAGGAGTGTACACACATGAAAAAATCAATTGCAGGTATTGCAGTAGCGTCATTATTAGTCTTAGCAGGTTGCGGAAATAGCCAAGCAAATTTACCAAAGAATGATGCCACAACAGCAGGAGGAGATGCTTCAAAAGGCGCTTCTACAGAATTAGTTGTTTCAACATTCGGATTAAGCCAAGATATCGTTGAGCGCGACATTATCAATCCATTTGCTGAAGCGAATGGCGTTAAAGTGACATTAGAAGTTGGGAATGCATCAGAACGTTTAACAAAAGTTCAAAGCGGCGGAAGCAACATCGACGTTATCGAGTTATCACAATCAGGTTCTACAAAAGGAACAACTGAAGGATTATTTGAAACAGTCACTGAAAAAGAAATTCCAAACCTTGCGTTATTAACAGATGGCGCTAAAGAAGTGTTCCAAAACGGCGGAGGAATTCCATTCTCTATTAACAGTATTGCGATTGTTTACGATAAAGAAAAATTAGGTCGTGAAATTAAAGACTGGAGCGACTTATGGTCAGAAGATTTGAAAGGAAAAGTGGCAATTCCTGATATCACAACAACAGGTGGTCCGTTATTCTTATCTGTAGCAGCTGATAAAGGCGGAAAAGCTCTTAAAGACGATAAAGGGGCAGCAGCCTTCAAAGCGCTTGAAGAATTAAAACCAAATATCGTTAAAACATATTCTAAATCAAGTGACTTAGCAAATATGTTCCAAGCAGGCGAAGTGCAAGTAGCAGTCGTTGTAGACTTTGCTATTCCAACTGTACAAAAAGCCAACAGCAATGTCGTTTCTGTTGTTCCTGAATCTGGAACTTATGCAAACTACAATACAGTGAACATCGTTAAAGATGCGAAAAACAAAGAAAATGCGTACAAATATGTCAACTTCCGTATTGGCGCTGAAAACCAAACTGTAAAAGCAAAATCATTGAGTGAAGCTCCTGTTAATAAAGATGTAAAATTAGCAGACAACGAAGTGAAAACAATGACTTATGGGGATGTTGCAAAACGTGCGAAAACAGTTGATTTCAAACTTGTAAACGAAAACCTTAAATCTTGGATTGACCAATGGAATAAAATCTTAAACCAATAATAGGATTTTGAATTTTATTTGAGGACAGATCAGAATAAAGAGTAGACGAAGCCGCTAGATAGTTGTTAGACTGGCGGCTTTGTTCTTCTAATGCGAGTTTTGATTGTTCTTATAATGGAATTCAATTAGAATAAAGAAGACAGGAAAGGGAGTGGCAGTAATGAGAATCGGTTATAAAAATGCATGGATTTTAACGATGGATGATGCCTTTACAGAGTACCGGAGTGGTTACTTAGTGATCGAGGAGCAATCGATTGTAGACGTTGGTGCGATGGATCAATTTGAGGAAAGTAAGGCAGACCAGTGGATAGATGCGCATGGTGGAATCCTGCTTCCTGGATTCGTGAACGCTCATACGCATTGCGGGATGATTCCGTTCCGTTCATTAGGAGACGATTGCCCAGACCGCCTCAGACGCTTCCTATTTCCGCTAGAACAAGAAGTGGTCGATGAACCGTTAATCGCCAAGAGTACGGCCTATGCCATTGCAGAGATGCAGCTAGCAGGAGTGACTGCGATGTGTGATATGTATTATTTTGAAGACGCCGTTGCTAAAGTCGCCAAAGACATGAAGATGCGCTCTCTTGTAGGCGAAACGATTATCGATATGAAGACACCCGATAGTAAGAATACAGATGAAGCTTTAGCGTATACTCAAGCGTTTGTTGATAAATGGAAAGGGGACGAACTCGTACACCCATTAATTGCCCCTCATGCTCCGAATACAAATACTGAAGAAGTGATGAGAGCGATTCTTGAGTTTGCTAAAGAAAACCAAGTTCCTATTACGCTCCATGTTTCTGAGATGACGTACGAGATGGAGTATTTCCGTAAAACCTATAACCAAACACCAATCGAATTTTTAGAGTCGCTTGGATTTTTCGAAGTGCCGGTTATCCTGGCGCATGGAATCCTGATGACGGAATCCGATGTCGAAATTCTGGCTAAGTATCCAAAAGTCAGCGTCGTTCACTGCATCGGTGCCAATACGAAGTCTGCCAAAGGAGTTGCACCGATTCGAAGTTTGCTAGACCATGGAGTGACCGTTGGATTAGGAACGGACGGCCCAAGTAGCGGTAATACGCTCGATTTATTCACTCAAATGCGAATGGTAGCTAATTTCCATAAAACGCATCTGAAGGACCGTAGCGCGTTCCCTGCCAAAGAAATCGTGGCTTTGGCGACAAGAGGCGGGGCAAAAGCGTTAGGGCTCGATGAGGAAGTTGGCACTCTGGAAGCAGGCAAGAAAGCGGATGTGGTGCTTGTTGAAACCTCTTCTGTGAATATGTTCCCTGTGCATGATGCATATGCGGTCTTGGTGTATTCGGCCAATGCCTCTAATGTTCAAGATGTATGGATTAATGGGGAAAGAGTTGTGGATAATAAGAAGCTAGTGAACGGTTCGCTAGAAGGGCTGCAAAGAGCGTTGAAAGAGGGAATGGTGACCTTTGAAAAGCGCGCGGTAGAACTATCCGCCCAATTATCATTCGAAAAATAAATAAAGTAAGTACGAAGATTATTTTATG
>JUUF01000054.1 GCA_001058355.1 Carnobacterium maltaromaticum | reverse complement strand
GATTCAGACCACTTACACGTTGTCACAGTTGAAGTAGGTCAAGACGAGCCGCTTCAAATCGTGTGTGGCGCTCCAAATATCGCAGCAGGCCAAAAGATTATCGTGGCGACTCACGGTGCACGAATTGCTGGTGGTCATAAAATTAAACGTGGAAAATTACGTGGCGTAGAATCTCAAGGGATGATTTGTTCCCTACAAGAAATCGGTGTGCCAAGTAACTTAGTACCAAAAGAATATGAAGATGGGATTTACGTTTTCACTGATGACAGCATTGAAGTAGGAAGCGACGCTGTTCATGCATTAGCGCTTGATTCAGCGATTGTGGAACTCGATATCACCGCAAACCGTTCTGATGCTTTAAGCATGCGCGGTTCAGTTCACGAAATCGGTGCGATTTACAACTTGAAGAACAATTTAGAACCAGACGCTTTTGAAAAAGGAACTTCTTCTGAAATTCCAGGCGTTGTTAAAGTTTCTGTAGAAAACGAAGCAGACACTCCTGCATACCACGCATTCTTAATCGAAGGTGTTAAAGTGGCTCCAAGTCCACAATGGATGCAAAACCGTTTAATCGCAGCAGGCGTTCGTCCAATCAATAATCTTGTGGACGTAACAAACTACATTTTAATGGAATACGGTCAACCGCTTCATGCATTTGACTACAATAAATTACCTGAAAAAGAAATCCATGTTCGTCGCGCAACAGAAGGCGAAACATTAGTGACTTTAGATGAGGAAGAACGTACACTAGAAAACGAAATCGTGATTACTTCAGGCGGCCAACCAGTCGCATTAGCTGGGGTCATGGGTGGTTTAGACACTGAAATCTCAGACGAAACAACTACAGTTTTATTAGAAGCAGCCCTATTCGATCCTAAAGCGGTTCGTCTTGCTTCACAAAAACATAACTTACGTAGCGAATCAAGTGCTCGTTTTGAAAAAGGCATTAACAAAGCAACCATCGTTCAAGCCGGAAAACGCGCTGCAGCATTAATTGCCGAGCTTTGTGGCGGGACAGTGAAAGAGGCCTATGCTTCTGTACAAAGCTATGACTTAGAATTACCAGTTGTAAGCATCACTCTAGAACGCTTAAACCATGTTTTAGGAACAAGCTTAACACTAGATGAAGTGAAACAAGTATTTGCACAATTGGAATATCCAACAACTGTAGAAGGAACACGTTTCGACGTGACAATCCCTGCATGGAGATTTGATATTTCTATCGAAGCAGACTTAGTGGAAGAAGTGGGCCGTATTTACGGATACGATAAAATTCCTGCAACATTACCAACAACTGAAAGTACAGTGGGTGGCTTAACAGATAAACAACGCTTCATCCGTTACACTCGTCAATTCATGCAAGGAGCTGGACTTTCACAAGCGTACACTTACGCATTAACAACTCCAGAGAAATCAAAATGGTTTACGAAGAAAGACGCAACAAGCGTGCGTTTAAGCTGGCCAATGAGTGAAGATCGTAGTGAATTACGTCAATCACTATTACCAAGTTTATTAGAAGCCGTTCAATACAATGTGGCTCGTTCACAAAACAACGTGAAATTATTCGAAGCAGGCCGTGTGTTCAAATTAGGTACTGCTGGAAGTGAAGATTTCATCGAGAACGAAGTCATTGCGGGTATTTTAACAGGAGACGTGACAAGTGCGAACTGGAATCATAAAGCAGAGAAAGTTGATTTCTATGTGGTAAAAGGAATTCTAGAAGAGTACTTCGAACAACTTGATTGCTTGGACCGTGTACGCTTCGAGCCTTTAACAGACATCGAAGAATTACACCCAGGACAATCAGCGCGCATTCTTTTAGACGGCGAAGCGATTGGTTTAATTGGTAAAGTTCATCCAACGGTTCAAAAAGCATTAGACTTACAAGACACATTCGTCTTCGAGTTAGATGTGGAACCATTACTTGAAGCAAACTTACAAGAAGCAGTAATTCAATCTGTTGCGAAATATCCAAGCATGACGCGCGACATCGCGATCCTAGCACCAACTTCTTTAACACATGCTGAGTTAGTGGATGTGATTCGTGCAAATGCTGGTGAGTTCTTATCAAAAGTAACGTTATTCGACGTTTATAAAGGGGAACACGTGCCAGAAGGATTCCAATCATTAGCGTATTCATTATTGTTTGTGAACCGCAATGCGACGTTGGAAGAGGATGTTATTAAGTCCGCGATGACTCGCGTAGAAGAAGCATTAGTTGCTTTAGAAAACGTATCTATTCGATAAAATAAAGTCAGTACGAAGATTATTTTATG
>JUUF01000007.1 GCA_001058355.1 Carnobacterium maltaromaticum | reverse complement strand
AACCAACGAACCACTTAGACTTAGAAGCCATCGAATGGTTAGAAGGGTATTTAGCCAATTACAAAGGTGCGATGATGCTCGTGACTCACGACCGTTACTTCTTAGAACGTGCGGTAACGCATATGTTTGAACTGGTGAACGGACGAATCGAAGCCTACGAAGGAAACTACGAGTCGTACTTAGAGCAACGAAGCCAGCGAGAACAAATCGCAGCACGCATGTCGCAAAAGCAAAAACGATTGTATCAAAGTGAGTTAGAGTGGATGCGTCAAGGCGCAAAAGCTCGTACAACGAAACAACAAGCGCGTATTCATCGTTTTGAAGCATTAGAAAAAGATGTGAAGCAGACGACTTCAAACGACAAGCTAGTAATGGAATTCGACCAAGCTCGTATTGGGAAACGCGTTTTTCAATTAGAAGATGCCTCTCTTTCCATTAATGGGCAACAAATCGTGAAGAATCTGGACTGGATTATTCAAAGTCAAGCCCGTGTCGGGATTGCTGGGGTGAATGGTGTTGGAAAATCTACTTTCCTAAACGCCATTGCTGGACAGATTCCATTTGATAGTGGTCAGTTTGTAGTCGGTGAGACCGTTCGAATCGCGTACTATAAGCAACAAGATGAAGATATCCCAATGGATAAACAGCTCATCCAATATTTACGAGAAGAAGCGGAAGAAATTAAACGTGAAAACGGAGAAGTTGCTTCCATCTCAGAACTACTCGAGACGTTCTTATTCCCAAGACATTTACATGGAGCGTACATCCATACATTGTCTGGGGGAGAGAGAAGACGACTCTACTTACTTCGCTTATTAATGACAAAACCAAATGTGTTATTATTAGACGAACCAACGAACGACTTGGATATCGATACATTAACCGTACTCGAAGACTTCCTAGAGTCGTTTAATGGAGCGGTCCTTATCGTATCCCATGATCGTTACTTCTTAGATAAGACGGTGGATCAATTATTTGTCATCCGAGGCGAAGGGCAAACAGAACTGTTCTATGGATCGATGAGTGAGTATTTAGAACAAGAAAAATCACTAGCAAAAGTTGCGGTAGAAACTCCTAAGGAAGAAGCGCCAAAAGTGGAGGCACCAAAAGCAGCTCCGGCTAAGAAGATGACGTATCAAGAGAAGAAAGAATGGGAGACGATAGAAGCTACTATTCAAGAACTCGAAGAGAAACTAGAATTCTTGCAAGAGGAAATGAGTGTTCATGCACAAGATTTTGCCAAACTACAAGAATTACAAGAGGAATTAGACAAGACGGAAGAAGCAGCAAGTGCGGCTTACGAACGTTGGGAATATTTAGCAGAACTAGCAGGGAATTAAAGAAAGGAACAGATATGACGAAACAATATAAAGACTTACTAAGAAAGATTTTAGAAGAAGGAACGATTAAAACAGACCGTACTGGGACAGGCACAAAGAGTGTGTTCGGATACCAAATGCGTTTTGACTTGCAAAAAGGATTTCCACTGTTAACAACAAAACGTGTAGCGTTTGGTTTAATTAAGAGCGAGTTACTATGGTTCTTACACGGAGATACTAATATCAAATACTTATTAGAACATAACAACCACATTTGGGACGAATGGGCGTTTGAGCGTTATGTTTCTTCTCCTAAATACACTGGTCCAGATATGACAGACTTTGGGCGTCGCTGCTTGCAAGACGAAGCATTTAACGAAGTATACCAAGAAGTGAAGAAAGACTTCTGTGAGAAAATCTTAACGGATGATGCGTTTGCGGCTGAATTCGGTGAACTTGGAAATATTTACGGTTCACAATGGCGTCACTGGAAAACAACAAAGGGTGAGACGATTGACCAAATCGCAGACTTACTCAACTTATTGAAGAATTCTCCAGATTCACGTCGTATGATTGTTTCAGCATGGAATCCAGAAGATGTGCCTAGCATGGCGCTTCCTCCATGTCACACAATGTTCCAATTTTACGTGGCTGATGGTAAATTAAGCTGCCAATTATACCAACGTAGTGCGGATGTGTTCCTAGGAGTGCCTTTCAATATTGCAAGTTACGCCTTATTAACACATTTAATCGCAAATGAAGTAGGCTTAGAAGTTGGTGAATTCGTTCATACATTAGGCGATGCGCATATTTACTTAAACCATATGGAACAAGTAGAAACGCAATTAGCGCGTGAAGAAAGAGAATTGCCAACACTCGTATTAAAACATCCTGAAAAATCAATGTTTGATATCGATGTTGATGATGTAATTGTAGAAGGATATAATCCGCATCCAACGATTAAAGCACCGATTGCCGTGTAATACTGGAGGAGACAGATGTTAATTTATATTTGGGCTCAAGATGAACAAGGACTTGTTGGAAAAGACAACACGCTTCCTTGGCGATTGCCGAATGATTTGAAATTCTTTAAAGAAGTAACGATGGGACAAACCATCCTTATGGGACGTAAAACGTTCGAAGGGATGGGGAGTCGCTTGCTTCCAGGACGTCAAACTATTCTTTTAACAAGAAGCAACGATTATGAAGTACCAGGTGCTGAAGTCGTTACTGATATTGATGCGATTATCGAAGATTCCAAACACGAGGATATTTATGTGTGTGGTGGTGCAGAAGTCTACCGTCTTCTAAAAGACCATGTGGAGCTTTTATATTGCACACGAATCCATCATACATTTGAAGGGGATACGTATTTTCCTACCGATTTTCCGTGGGGAGATTTTATTAAGGTAAAATCACACGAAGGAGAAGTGGACGAGAAAAACGTCTATCCACATACGTTTGAAATCTACGAGAGAAAAGAGGAAACTCTATGACAACATGGCATGATGTCATTGGCGAGGAGAAGGAAAAAGAATATTTCCATGCAGTACGTTCCTTTGAACAAAGCGAGCGAAACCATCATAAAGTCTTTCCGGCTGCAGAAAATGTCTTCAAAGCACTCGAACTCACACCGTTTGATAACGTGAAAGTAGTCATTCTTGGTCAAGATCCTTATCATGGTGACGGCCAAGCACATGGCCTTAGTTTCTCGGTACAAAAAGGAATCGCGTTGCCTCCTTCATTACTAAATATTTATAAGGAACTTGAAAGCGACCTTGGCATTCCTGTTGCAAAGAGTGGGGATTTAACCGCTTGGGCAAAGCAAGGCGTGTTGCTTTTGAACACAGTATTGACAGTTCGTGCACATGAGGCGAATAGTCATCGTG
Source organism: Carnobacterium maltaromaticum (assembly GCA_001058355.1). Taxonomy (GTDB): domain Bacteria; phylum Bacillota; class Bacilli; order Lactobacillales; family Aerococcaceae; genus Granulicatella. The sequence goes on along the minus strand of JUUF01000007.1, from coordinate 6,316 downwards.
GTCAAGGTTGGGAAACTTTTACCGATGCAGTCATTACTTCTCTTAATCAAAGTGTTCATTCAATTGTCTTTGTATTGTGGGGGAAACCAGCACAATCAAAAGAAAAGCTGATTACTAATCCCAATCATTTGATTTTAAAGGCGCCACATCCAAGCCCGCTGTCGTCATACCGCGGATTCTTTGGAAGCAAACCGTTCAGTCAAATTAATGAATTTTTAAAGAAAACAGGTCAAACGCCAATTGATTGGCGAGTAGAGTAAGTGGAATTCTTCCTACTTGCTCTATTTTTTTGCCTTTAGTATGAAGTTTGTGGTACGATAGTGAAAACGGTTAAAAGAAAGAAGGGTTTTTATGAAGAAAAAGAGTAAATGGTTTGGTTTATTCGCAACTTTATTGGTGATTTTATCATTGGTGTTTTTAGGAAACACTTCAGCAAAAGCAGCTGAAGGAAAAGAACTTCAAAATGTAATTTCAGGGTTAGAACTTCTTGATCAATCGGATACAAAATTAAGTCCAGATGCAAATGGAGTCTATCAAATCCTTACAAATAGAGCTTATAAATTAAGAGCGCTATTCGACCTAGAGCATTACAATGGAGATATTCAAAATGGTGATTTCTTCAAATTAGAAGTTCCTGCTGAGATTACATTTTATGATAACCACGATGTTGAATTAGTAGACTTAGCAACGAACGTTCCAATTGCGGATGCGCATTTTGAAGGTCACGGGGATAACCAAGGTGGAACAATTACTGTAACATTGAAGAACCTTGACCAATATTTAGCAGCAAAGGGTGCGGATACAGTAAAAGAGGTCAAAGGAACTTTGGCTTTAAACTTCTTATATAAGAAGAATGTTTCGAATCAACCAGTAACATTTGATTCACCTTCAATGCAAACAACGATTACACAAACGTATAATGTTCAAACACTTTCAGATGAAACAGATCCGATTGGCAAAGAAAACTTCGCGAAAATTGGTGGACAAGCAGCTAATAAAGCTTGGACATCAGCAAAATTAGAAGCTGCTGGGTCAAAAGGTTCTGGCCAATATGTTTCAGAGTGGAAAGTACGTGTGAACACGAGCGGAGACAACTTAGGAGAAAATTTAGTATTAACTGATACATTGCCAAGTGACCCATCTACTGCTTCAATTCAATATATTCCAGAATCATTAGTGGTATACAACGCTCCTTCAATGACTGAATCAACTTCTGGTAAAGAAGGCGATTTTGTACAATTAGTAGAAGGAACTGACTACACAGTAAACTGGAACGAAAACTATACTAACTTTACAATCACATTTAAAGATGGAACTAAAAAATACTATGTCACTTATGACACAACAACTCCAAATGATGGAAGTAAAGTTCAAAATATGGTTTCTGTAACAAAAGCAGACGGTACACCAGTCACTCGTCGTACAAACACGACTGAGACAACATTCACAGCAAGTGCAACTTCACTCTTCTCAGGTACAATCGAAGCAACTAGTGCTTATACAGTTAAAGTGAGCAAAGTAGATGAGAAAACATTGAACCCTGTTCAAGGTGCTGTATATGTCATTACAGATCCAGATGGAAATACAGTTGAAGTGACTACTGATGCAGATGGTCATGCTGTTTCATCACAATTCGATGAAAAATATGCTGGTAAAGAATTCAAGATTAAAGAGAAAACTGCTCCAGAAGGTTACGAATTAGACGAAACTGAATATACAGTGACGCTTGGTAAAGATGGAAGCATCTTACATGTGAAAGATACTCCTAAAGAGGAAGAAACAACTACAACGACAACAACTACAACAACAGAAGAAACTACTGTGACAACCGTTGAAGAAACAACAACGACAACAACAGTGGAAGAACTTCCAAACACAGGTACTGGCAACCAAACAATCTTTATGGTGATTGGTGGATTACTAGTGGTTGCGGCAGTTGGAGTATTAGTCTTTGCTAAGAAAAAAGATTCTGACGAAGAAAAATAACAATCGATAACAAAATGAAAGGCTGACAAGTTTCTTGTCAGTCTTTTTTAGCATTTAAATATCCAAATTCCGATTGAAGTCCGCTTTTAGTAGGAGTACAATAGAAGTAGATAGAAGAGTTGGAATGGAGGGATAATGATGAAAAAACTGATGTTAATCTACTATAATATTGTCGCTGTTTTGACCATTCTCTATTTAGCATTGACAGTTTATTTGATGAACTATGGAAATCCATTTATAACAAGTCAAGGATGGCACGTTGTGATTCTTGGTGCACTCATCCTAGTGATTATATTTGGGATGGAAGTTGCGAAGAAGAAGTTCCCAGATGATTTCTTTGAATTTATCATTGAAAATGCTGGGCTACTTTGTATCGCTTGGCTCACTTTAGTCGTTCGAGCGTTTGGTGTTACTGTTTTAAAATACGCAACAGATTTAGCTCTTGATGAATGGATGCAGCAAGTCATCCAACGAGCAGGCGTTGTGCAGATAGTCATCTTTGCCATCACAAATGGAATCGTGGTTGCCAAAATCATTCGCTATTTTGCAAGAAAAAGAGTCATAGCAAATAATAAATAGATCCAAGCGGAGTGCCAATGTGCATTCCGTTTTTATTTTTCATCAAAAATCGATAAGATAGAGAAGAAACGTTGATAGAAAGAGAGGGAAATCGATGCGGAAAATTTTACATGTAGATATGGATGCGTTTTTCGCATCGGTGGAACAAAGGGACCATCCTGAGTGGAGAGGAAAGCCTGTGATTGTCGGTGGGAAACCTAACCAAAGAGGTGTTGTGTCTACTTGTTCATATGAGGCGAGAGCTTTTGGCGTGCGTTCTGCGATGCCTACAGCCAAAGCCATGAAACTCTGCCCACAAGCCATACTCACGCCTGGGCGATATCAGTTATATAAAGAAGTTTCTGCTGAGGTGCATGAAGTGTTTCGAACCTACACTGATTTAATCGAGCCGCTCTCGATTGATGAAGCCTATTTAGATGTCACGGATAATAAAAAAGGGATGACGTCTGCGACCATGATTGCACACGCGATTCAAAAGGATGTCTACGAAAAAACAGGACTCACTTGTTCAGTTGGCGTGTCCTTTAATAAGTTTCTCGCGAAAATGGCTTCAGGTTATCATAAGCCTTCTGGAGTGACAGTCATTACACCGGAAAATGCTAAAGAGTTTATTCGAACAATTCCTATTGAAGATTTCTATGGAGTTGGAAAAGTGAGCGCGGAAAAATTGAAACAGGCGGGGATATTAACAGGAGAAGATCTCTTTCCATTATCTAAGGAAGAACTGGAGAAAAAGTTTGGTACCCTTGGCCCACGATTGTACTTGCAAGTAAGAGGGGAGTCAAATGACCAACTGACGCTTCATCGTGAACGGAAATCCATCGGGACAGAGCGAACCTTAATAAAGGATACGACCGACCATGGTATTCTAACAGGATACTTGGAGGAGTTTGCACAAGAATTAGAACGGATGTTGAAGAAGAGAAGTCTTGCTGCAAGAACCGTCACGCTTAAATTAAGAGATTCGGAATTTAATACAATCACTAAGAGTGTTACATTGCGTGATTACTTTAATAAAAAAGAGGAAATCTATCCGATTGCATTACAATTATTCGAAGAAACAATGGAGGAAAGCCCGATAAGGCTGATTGGTCTCACTGTTTCGCATCTAGAAAAGACAGATAGAATCTACAAACAACTAAAACTGTTTTAAAAAAATAGTACAGTTTCCACGTGAGTACTAGTACAGTTTTATTGTGAAAATAAACAATCTTGTTACTGAAAATAGATGAAAACAGAAAATTGATTGAACAAATAAGAATTAAAAAAGACTTTATTTAGCGTAAGATAGTGGTAGTTTTTTCACAAAGTTTACAAATACGCTCTATAAAGTCTTCTTTGCTTGCATATTTCACAAAAGTTTGTTAAATTATTATACGATAGCAGAGGGAATAGTACAGTTTAACTAGCTGTTTTGTCTGTTAAGCACAATTTCTTATAGAAAAGGGGAAAAAAGAAGTATGGCAACGAAGAAAAAATTCAATCTCGATGCACTTTTCACACCAAATAACACGAACTTCGAAATGGTTCAAGTGTTAGACGCAGAAGGAAATGTTGTAAATCCTGACTTAGTACCAGATTTGTCTGATGACGAATTAGTTCAATTAATGACTGACATGGTATGGTCACGTATCTTACACGAACGTTCAACTGCATTAAACCGTCAAGGACGTTTAGGTTTCTACGCTCCAACAGCTGGACAAGAAGCTTCACAATTAGCTTCAATCAAAGCTATTGAGAAAGACGACGTTCTTTTACCTGGTTACCGTGATGTACCACAATTAGTAAAACACGGTTTACCATTATCACAAGCATTCTTATGGTCTCGTGGACATGTTGCAGGTAACATGTACCCAGAATCATTAAAAGCTTTACCACCACAAATCATCATCGGCGCACAATATGTACAAGCTGCTGGTGTTGCTTTAGGTCTTAAAAAACGTGGTAAGAAAAATGTTGCAGTGACTTATACTGGTGATGGAGGATCTTCACAAGGGGACTTCTATGAAGGAATTAACTACGCTGGTGCATATAAAGCTCCTGCAGTATTCTTTATTCAAAACAACGGTTGGGCAATTTCAACTCCTCGTGAGTTACAAACAGCTGCTCCAACATTAGCTCAAAAAGCAGTTGCTGCTGGTATCCCTGGTATCCAAGTAGATGGTATGGACCCATTAGCAGTTTACGCTGTAACTAAAAAAGCTCGTGAATACGCAGTTGCTGGAAACGGTCCTGCGTTAATCGAAACAATCTGCTTCCGTTATGGTCCTCATACATTATCAGGTGACGACCCAACTCGTTACCAACCAGAAGGAATTCAAGACGAATGGGCTAAAAAAGATCCATTAATTCGTTTCCGTAACTACCTAACAGCTAAAGGCTTATGGTCAGAAGAAAAAGAAAACGAAGTAATCGAAGCAACTAAAGAAGAAATCAAAGAAGCGATTAAAGAGGCTGACAAACAACCTAAACAAAAAGTTTCATTCTTCTTAGAAACAATGTTTGAAGAACCAACAAACGTTATCAAAGAACAAATCGAACACTTTAAAGCAAAGGAGAATAAATAATTATGGCACAAATGACAATGATTCAAGCCATCACTGATGCATTGGCTGTTGAATTAAAACGTGATGAAAATGTCCTAATTTTCGGGGAAGACGTTGGTAAAAACGGTGGGGTTTTCCGTGCGACTCAAGGGCTTCAAGATGAATTCGGTGAAGACCGCGTGTTCAACACTCCTTTAGCAGAATCTGGTATCGGTGGTTTAGCAATCGGTTTAGCATTAGAAGGTTACCGTCCAGTTCCTGAAATCCAATTCTTCGGATTCGTATTCGAAGTAATGGATAGCGTGGTAGCTCAAGCAGCTCGTACACGTTACCGTATGGGTGGAACTCGTCAAATGCCTATCGTATTCCGTTCACCAATGGGTGGAGGGGTACATACTCCAGAATTACACTCAGATAACTTAGAAGGTTTAGTAGCTCAATCACCAGGTTTGAAAGTGGTTATCCCATCAAACCCATACGATGCAAAAGGGTTATTAATCTCAGCTATTCGTGACAACGACCCAGTTGTTTACTTAGAACACATGAAACTATACCGTTCATTCCGTGAAGAAGTTCCAGAAGGAGAATACACAGTTCCTCTAGGAGTAGCTGCAGTAACTCGTGAAGGTAAAGACGTTTCTGTAATTACTTACGGTGCAATGGTTCGTGAAGCAGTTAAAGCTGCTGAGAACTTAGAAAAAGAAGGAATTTCAGTTGAAGTTATCGACTTACGTACTGTTTCTCCATTAGACTTAGACACAATCTTAGCATCAGTTGAAAAAACTGGTCGCGTAGTTGTTGTTCAAGAAGCACAACGTCAAGCTGGTATCGGCGCAATGGTTATGTCTGAAATTGCTGAACGCGCAATCTTAAACTTAGAAGCTCCAATCGGACGTGTTGCAGCTCCAGATACAATCTTCCCATTTGGTCAAGCAGAAAACGACTGGTTACCAAATGCTAGCGACATTGAAGCTAAAGTTCGCGAAACAGTGAACTTCTAATTCAACAAATTTTCATTCTAAAGAGCCTCTCGTTTGAGTGTGCTCTTTAGAGTTTTATAAAAATAAGAAGGGATGTACAAGCATGGCTTTCCAATTTAAAATGCCTGATATCGGTGAAGGTATCGCAGAAGGCGAAATCGTAAAAATCGACATTAAAGTCGGAGATACAATTCAAGAAGATGATATTTTATTCGAAGTACAAAA
>JUUF01000053.1 GCA_001058355.1 Carnobacterium maltaromaticum | reverse complement strand
ATCTTGCTACCATCTTTTACGATTAAATAGCATCCTACGTTAATTTTCTCAATCTCAGAATCTCCGATTTTATCAACCGTAAATTGATAAGTCCCGATACCAGTGTCCAAATCCTGTTCAAACCAATCGTTGTATGCAAAAAGTCCGTCAGCCAAGTCAAAGCTCAACTGACAGACAATATCATACTGTCTATTCGTAACCGTAATCATAACCAACACTCCCTATAAATACATTTAATGCTCGGGATAGCTTTATTTCCATCCACACTAAACTCTATTTGAGTTGTTCCTGGTAAAATTCCAAAAACTTGACTGGCAGGATTAATGTATTTTCTTTTCCCATTAATAAGAAGCGTGTTGTTTTCCGATTCAAAGCGAACGACATCACCCGTCTTGATAACATCCTCTCCGTTCTCATATCCATACTGTACAGCTTTCCCATTTGGATGCGCTAATGCAATCATCTTGTATGGTGAACTAGCTATAAACGTATAAGTAGGATAAGTAGGAGCTGTTCCGTTATTCTCGACAGTCAACTTTCCACCGATTACTGTTCCATTCTTCTCTGCGGTTGAATACGCCACTCCTTTTGGAATTAAGAATTGCAATTGCAATTCAGCGCCTCGTACAGAACTTGTAGGAATGATTTCACCGGTTAAAACAGCCTCATAGTATCTTGAAGGTTGGTCTTTGAAAATTAATTTTTGATTCGGTACAGAAAAAACACGGTTCAATACGTCAATCGTTTGCAACACATCATGCTTGATTGTGGCTTTGACTGTAATAGTTTTTTCTGCGTATTCCCTTTTGATAAATCTTTTGTGTTTTACAACATTTGTAACGAGAGGTGTCATAGCACGCTCTACTTTGTTAATAATTATTAGACTTGATAAATCTTGTCCATTGTAAATCATGTTAATTCACCTCTCGCTCTCATCATTCTTCTATCATTAAGTTTGTTATATCCATTCACTACATCCGTTAATTTACGGCCATCTAAATAAGTATTGTTGTCCTTCTCTAGAATCTTAAGCAATACTTCGATAACCACATCGAGTTTTGAATCGTGCCCAATTGGTTGGACTGTTGCATTCTTCGAAGCAGCATCTTGCATATTGGATAAAGATGTTCCGTAGCTTACTGAATAGTCTACTGGAATTTGTGGGATAGAATCCGGAATAACCGCATCTATCATGTTTTTACTAGCTTCTGCTACATTATCCGCTTCGTTGTTAATCCCTATGGCTAAACCTTCGCCGGTAAATTTACCGATTTCTTTAAATACTCTCGATGGAGAGTGGATTCCAAGTAATCCTTTAGCAAAGTCAATCGCTCCGCCTACAACGTTTTTAACAGTATCCACGACACTACTAGCCATACCTGCAATACCTTCTACTAACCCTTGGATGATATTCATCCCGATGTCGTATAGGTTAATACCAGATAAGAAACTAATAACATCATTCCAAATGCCACTAATAGTTCCAGGGATTTGGCCAAAGAACTCTCCAACCGCAGATACGATACTGCTAAACATTTGAGATGCGATGTTGAACATGTTGCTTACGGCGTCTGCAACGGCTTGGTAAGCTGAACTTACAAATCCGCTAATAGAATCGACGATAGCACTCCAAATAGAAACTGCAACGTCCATAATGCCTTGCATAATAGTTCCGAATGTTTCAGACAATCCAGTAAATATATTCACGACATATTGAACCAATGTATCTACAAATGCAGATACAATCGTACATAATGATTCCCATATCGTTTGTGCTGCAGTAGAAATATTGGTCCAAATTTGACTAAGAGTGCTTGCCACTCCTTCGAAATTACCTGTTAATAGTTGTAATAGAACTAACACCGGTCCGATGATGACGTTCTTTATGATTTCCCATGCTGCGCCTGCTGCAGTTGAAATAGCATTCCAAACGGTATCGATATAGTTTTTAATCAATTCGAAATTGGCTTTAACCATATTAATAATCGGTTGAATGAAAGGTGTTATGATTCCAAGGAACGCATTCCACGCTTGTGTTGTTATATTCGTGATAGATGTCCATAGATTACTAAAGAACTCAGTTAAACTAGTAACTACTGATGTGATAGCATCAACGACGCCCTGCCACGTTTCAGAAGCCCAGCTTGCAATACCGTTCCACAAACCTGTTAAGAAGCTCATGAAATCTTGCCATACTTGTTTTCCTGTTTCTGTTTGTGTGAAGAACCAAGTTAACCCAGCTACAAGAGCTGCAAGGGCCACAACTACTATTCCAATTGGATTTGCAGATAGAACCGCATTAAATATTCCAAACGCTCCACTTGCACCCATTGTCGCTGCAGCATTCGCCGCTTCTGCAGCAGTTAACGCACCAGTACGAACAAACTGCGCGAGCATTAATCCGTTTGTGATTGCTAATACTGTTTTACGAGCAACTTCGATACCTTTGATTACTCCCATCACTACTTTGTAACCAGTGTATGCGGCTGTGATACCAACTACCGTAGATTTAAGTAAATCCATGGCAGTTTGGTTACTTGAGAAATATCCCGTTAAATCTTTAACCCAACCAGTCGCATCTTTTATTAATCCACTAAACGTTTCGAATGCTCCACCAACAGTGTTAATGATGTCCTCTACCGTTACAATTTTAGATAGATCATCAACAAAACTTCCGACGATTGCGGATACGTTACTAACGACTCCTCCGATGTTATCGAAAGCCAGTTTCAAATTCTCAACAACTTTACTAAATATTTCCTGGACTTTAGCGAACGCGTCGGATTCAACAACGCCTTTAATAAACTGCTCGCCACTGTCTTTCAATTGCAAGAATCGGTCTTTTAATTCGCCCACAAAACCTGTTAAGTTTTGCATAGCTACAACAAGGCTATCTAGAACAACTGAACCAATCGTGGCTTTGAAATCTTCCCACGTTTGTTTCAAGTTACCCATGACGTTTTCCCAACCATCTGATTCACGAGCCGCTTGACCCATTGCCCCTGACACTTTGTTGGCATCTTCATACATTCTCAAGAGTACTTCTTGTTGTTGTAGACCAGACAATTTCGAATATTCCTTACCGAACAGCTCTGTCGCTTTGGCGTTACGAGTCGTTTCAGTAGATAAAATTCCTAAATTATCTGCAACCTGGAAGTTACCTTTTAAGTAACTCTTTAAGGTCTCAGTCGTTTCTTCTAGTGACTTATCATAAAAAGCTGCTGTATCAGCCGCTGCTCTTGTAGCACGAGAGGTAAATTCCATCGCTTGAGTTGTATCCATTCCGGCTACTTTAGCAAATGATGCAATTTGGTTAAAAGCTGGTTTAATTCGAGTTGGGACCGCTCCGACTTCTTTAGCTACGCCGTTTAAAGCTTGTTCTGCAGTGTCGACAATCCCAGAAAATACTTGTTCGAATTGTGCCTGAGTGGCCTTAGCGGATGCCGCTGCTTCGATTGACATCTTTCCAAAATCAATTAGTTTCCCTGCAGCAAACACTCCTGCTATGACCGTAGCAGTTTTCTTAAAGAAACTAGACAACTTATTGCTGGTCTGTTCCCCTTTTCTTGCTACACCGTCCAGTTCTTTCTCGGCGTCACTTCCGCGGATTCCGATTGTCCCAAACAGTCTAAATATCTCACCCATCTTCCTTCACCCCCATACTCATAATTTGTTCTGCTAAACGAATAGCATCTTCTTCTTCAGTTTGACTCATCGTTTTGCCGTCAACTGAAGATGGTTTAATCTTACTCAATCGCTCTTGTTTGAAAGAGTTGAAATCTTGTTCAATATCTTTCGCTAACCACAACTCCCACAACTTTTCTTCTGCTTCCACCTCAAAAAGATACGCTAAAAAATCCAACGTCTCTTTCATGCTGTAAGTAGCTAAAAGAGCAGTTGGATTTGAGTAGCGTTTGAATAATTTATCTTTTAAAGCGTGTTGCCCGAGCCTAAGATTGAGGAGATAGATGTTAAAAAATCCTTCAACTCTGGTTTCTTGAAGAATTCAACTAATAATTGAGTATAGTCAACAAAGTTTAATTTCTGAATTTCCTGAATCGATGTGTTCGTTAAATCAGCAAGGAAAGTATTAATGTCTAATTTGGCTTTATTAATATTTGCAAGAATCGTTTGAATTAATCCAGCAATCATTTGCATGCCACGTTTTTCTAGTGCTTTTTCTTGCTTTTCTTTTTCTGCTTTTGTTGGTTTCTTAGATAAATGGCCTAACATTTTGCCATCTTTTTCTTGTTGTTTTTCAAACAATTCTACAAGATCATCTTTAATATCTAACTTACCAATGATAGAAAGCATTGAAAACATATCGTCTCCACGTAATTCTCTTAACTCCATAAATTATTCCTCCGATGCGTTAGGGTAGAAGATTTTAACTGGTGCCACACGATTAGCAACGTCTTCAGCGTTAGCGTGAGCTTCAAATTTCATTGTGATTACAGCTTCAGAATTATCTTTAGTGTCAAATTCTAATCCGCTTGTGCAAAGTGCGTTGTATAAAACAACAATGATTGGTTTTTTGCTTCCAGACATAACCCCTACTAGAGCGATGTTATCGATATAATCGCCATCTTCAAGTCTGTCTTTCAATTGAACGATATCCCATCCTGCTGGATTATCAGTTCCATTTCCAGTTTCTTTCTTACCATTTAACGCTAAACGGATATTCTCAGCAGTAATTTCTTTAACGTTAACTTCTAGCGTAGCTTCTGCTTTGTCAATGATTTTTTGACCTTTAGCAGGCGTAAATACACCATCTACTTCAATTGTTCGGTAAGTCGTTACAATCGATACCTTGTTACCATCCGAAGTAGCACCTAATAGTTCACCTTTCCATTTCTTTCCTGCAGCATCCCATTCGATATTCTTATAAATTGCCCCAGCGTCAACCAGGTAATTCTTAGGCGTATCGACTGTATATCCTGTACGTTTTACTTCTGTTTTTGCCATTTCTTATTTCCTCCATTCTGTTTGAACGTTTAATCTAATATTTCGACGCTTCACGGTATCTGAGCCTGTGTTCACTTTGTTCGAGCCCACAAAACGAAAGTTTACATATAATTCTTCCGTTAATTTCAGCATTCCATTGAAGTGCCGTTTGATTTGTTCTTCTAATTCCAACACCCTTTTATACGAGGTGTTAAAATCAAAAATATCAATTTCAATCGTAATCTCATCTCGCTCACGAGTCATATTTTCACGATCATAATCGTAAGTAAGATATGGATACACCACCTTGTCTTTTCGATTCTTTTCGTGAAAGCATTCTTTAGTGATTGTGGATAGTTCCGATTGTAATAATTTTGCAAAGTCTAACATTGCTAACCACCAAAACTTTCTACAAATGTTTGAGCGATAATGTCCTGTGCACGTTTCTTGTTTTTCTTAAACGCAGGACGGATAAAAGGCTGTGGCTCGTTACCATACGTGAATACTACTTTCCCGTCTGGACTTCGATATAACCATCCACCTTTTCGACCTAATCCATTCTCAGCAAATTCCCCTGTTCCGAACTCAACGAATACGGAATACTCAACGTTCGTTCCTACGAACACTCGTACATCGCCACCATACTCTTTCACAATTGATTGGATACTGTCTCTTAGCTCTCCAGTATCGACTACTGCTAAAGCTTGGCACTGTGAACTAATCAAGTTCCCAACTCTTGTTAAGGCTCTAAACGAAACTTCACGCAATTCTCTTTTGGTACGTTTTGTATAATCCTCAAATCGAAAACTACCCATTTAACACACCCTCAAAAGTCACGTAAATTTCGTTGTGGTGGTGCACTCCTACAGGGTCATCACAGTATGTTATCGTGTACCAACGCTTAGAAGAGTCAACCACACGCATTGTGTCCTTGATGCCTTCAGTAAACGTAGGAATGATTAAGACGTGAGTAGAACGCTCCGTGATTGCGTTTTGCGTCGTATTTGAAGCGTTAGAGCCAGTTAGCATATCAATCCAACCAGTTACGGTCATTACTGTATGCCACTCATCCTGTGAGCCGCCGATGCCGTCATCAACATAACTCTTTTCCTGTATCTCGAATTGAAACATTATGCCCACCTCAATCGTCTATATTTGTCCAAGAAACTGTAAAGAGAAGACGGTAATCCATCGATATTGTCAGTTGCATTCACGTCATAGTAAGTAGTGCTCATGCGTGAGACTGTCTCTGACTTAATACCGAGCTTATCGCCCATCTTCACACGATAGCGCAAGATGTTTTTCAATCCAAATGCGATATCTGACGGGTACTCCACTTTTGTAACAATCGCTTTATGGTTAGAATCCTCAATAAAATCAGAACCTTGAACATAAATTTTGTTACCCGAAATGGAATCAACAACATATAACCCATCATTATAGATGGAATCATTGACTTCTACGGTATCACCTACGCGAACACCTTTGAGAGGATGTCGCATCTCAATAACATTTTCGTGAAAGGATAGCGACTGATTACGAATACTTCTGTTTTGGAAATTATTGTTCGTTAAATTACGAATCGTTGTCTCATAAGCATCTAAATCTGCTTTTGAAATAGATTTGTCGATTTCCATCGCTTCTGATAATTGAATAATCATACTCTTCGCTCCTTAAATAAAAAGGAAAGAGGAGTCGTTACTCCTCTTTACCTTTCTTAGTGCTTTTTACTTCTTCTTTCACTTCTTCAAATCCATCATCAAGCAATTTTTCAATGATCGTTTCGTTGTCCGTTTCACGGATAACGTTTAACTTTTCGAATTTTCGCATTTAATAACCTCCTATTATGATGGTTTTACGTTTACGAACACTTTCTCAAGTTTCGCTTTTGGAATCCATAAATCATGGAATTTGCGATAGTCTGTTTTCCATGCATCCGCAGCTTGGTTGACTGTTGGGTCGAACACACGCACTTTATCAGTCTTAGAAACTGCCACAGGAGCGTCTTTAGCACTGATAATCCAGTTGATTGCCTTGCTTGAAGAATCTTTTACGAAACCACCTTTTTCTTGTCCTGATGTTTTACCATCATTGAATTTGAACGCTGTTTGTAATAATTCTTGACGAGCACGAACGATAGCATTGTCATTAAATGATACAACGCGAACATTCATGTTACCTTTTGCTAATTGTGTTGTAGACATGTGGTCTTTAGCGTTTTTAGCGCTTGCTAATAATGATGCCGTCGTTGGAGACATTGTAATTACTACGTCAGTTACTCCAGTTGCTTCTTCGATAGCAGTTAAGTCTTTTAGTAATTCTTCAACGATATTTTCAGCAGTAAGTGCGATTTCTCGAGATTGTGAACCAGCAATTGCAAGTGATGCAATCTTAGAGTAACGGTAAGCATCGATTTCTGGAATTACTTGTTGTTTTTGGAATTCGCTCATAACTGTTGAAGCAGTAGCCACAAAGTTTGTTTGGTCAACATCCATTGAATCAAGTGTGAATGAACGTCCACGGTCTTGAGTTAATTTGTATGGATTCCATTTCAAGTCAACAGAACCAGTTGTGAATCCATTGCTGCGATCATAGTTTGCTAATCCGTCTGTTAATAGTGTAGCGATTTTAACTTCGTCTCCACCGTTATATTTAATGAATTTGTCGTTTGCTTCCATCCAACCTGTTGTAGATTCTTGAGTCACTTGTTGGTCAAGTAAAGGTTGGAAAATTTTTGAATATTCTAATGTGTTTGCCATATATTTTTACCTCTTTCTTATTGTTATTGTTTTGTTTCTTCTAGCCCGAAAGCTTTAGCAGCTTCAGCAAAAGCTTTGTCAAATTCAGATACATCTTCTTTACTATCGTCTAATTTAGTATCTTCGACTTTGTAACCATTCGAAGAAGTTTGCGCTTCTTCTTTGAAGAATACTGGCTTAGATGCACGTAAATCATTAATCTTGTTATCTAAGTCTTTAACATTGCCTTGTTCGTCTGCTTCTAACGTTCCTAGTAAATACAATCCATATTCCACGTCTGATATGCCGGCTTTTTCTAGAGCAGAACGTGCTTGATAGTTCATAGCGTTCGTTTTCTCTTGCGCTTCTAATTCTGCAATACGGTTTTTATATTTTTCTAGTTGCGTTTGTAATTCTTCGTTCCCTTGGCTGTCTTGATTGTCTTGATTGTCTTGATTATCTTGACTGCCTTTGCTGTTATTTTTTAGTTCGTCAATTGTCGCATTTGCTGTTCTCAATTGCTCACTCTTCTCGTTAAAAACAGTTTTAGGAACTGCCTGCTTAGGAAATTCACTCTTAATTTCTTGCTCTGCAGTAGCTAAATCAATTGTGCCATCTTCCTTTTGATACTTCTTTAGAATGTCAATAATCCATTCCATTTTTTATCCCTCCAATTTTATGCTGATTCCAACAGCGGATATATTTTTTTGTGCTTATACTCCACAGGAGTGTAGGTAGTTTATTGACTTGCCCAGGTCAGTTTTGTTGCAACAAAAAAGGACACAACCTTTTCGGTTGTATCCTTAAACTTTTTTTATTTTAATTTTTAATATTCAAAATGGAACACGTCATTCTCGTAGGAGATTCTTTCGTATTCTTCATTTAACTCCAGAATTTCTTTAGGTGTATCTGGTTTGAATTTTTCTGTATCGGTATAGCTTTCGTTATACCACGGACTGATTTTGTTATATAATTCTAATTCTCTTTCCGTCATAAATCTCATTACCAGTACCCTCCTTCTAATAGTCCTCTTATAATATCCGCTAGTGCATGTGATTTTAAAATAGAAAGCGTATATGCTTCAGAAAGAATCTCATTTGTTTGTACTAATTGAGTAAGATGTTTTTTCTTATACTCTTCTGCATATCCACTGATATCTCTAGCAATATTATAATCGTTCTTATCAATCATATCAAGTAGTTTCGCGTTAAATTTGCGCTTTGCTTCAGCATAACTTACGCCATTTTGCTCCGCATATTTGTTTACGTATTGATATTGTTGATAATGCCCAAATTCATGGATGATAGGACTCATAGAATCATCATCTACTGCAAAGAATTTCCAAGGCTTACCGTCTTTTTTCCAAAACTCATTTGCTGTTTTGAGCCGCTTCACTATCGCCTTATGATTAGGAGTAGTTGCATCTAGGTAAATCGTGTTTGTACTTGGTGAATACGAACCAAAAGCACTTGGTCTTCCTAGGTCCTTCTTAGCGTCCATAAGAACAATACGAGGTTTCTCAGCACCTCTTGGTAAATCTAACAGTTCTAGTGCTTTATCCACCTGTTTCTCGTAATAATTGATGCTCTTCTTAGTCCCTTTCAAGCTGTCAGACACATACATGTCATGGTTTGAAGTTATTACCTT
>JUUF01000052.1 GCA_001058355.1 Carnobacterium maltaromaticum | reverse complement strand
ATTCAAAATCTTTCAGAAGATATTCAACGTTTAGAGCAAGATAACGCGAACAAGCGAGATGAAATTAAAAAATATAAAACAGTTGTAGAAATCATGGAGTTGTAGTAGATGATAGATGTAGAATTTAACGTATTGACAATGCATTTGCAAGGATTAATGCGCAGTCCGTATATTCAAATTTTGTTTTGGTTAATTTGCTTTGATGTAGTTTCTGGCTACATCAAGGCTTTTAAATTGAAAAAATTTGACAGTAAAACGAGCACGAATGGACTGCTCAGACATTTTCTTGTCATATCAGTAGTCATGATAGTTGCCCTATATGCTAGAGCTCTCAATCATAGAGAGATAGGAATAACCACATGTCTATTTTTCATTATGAGTTATGTGGGGTCGTTGATGGAGAATTGGGAAGCATTGGGCTTACCATTCCCCGAAGCATTGAGACCGTACATCAACCAAATGCGAAAAAATCAAGATAAGAAATTCCAAAAAATAATCGAAATTGAAATCGAAAAGAAAGAGGATGAATAAAAATGGAACAATTACAAGCAACAATCATCAATGGAATCGTGAGCATTTTAGTAGTCTTAGTAGGGTTAGCATTCACAGGCTTGAAGGGATTCATCGAAACTAAAGCGACAGAATTGAAAGCCAAAACAGATGCTAAGAACTACGAGCTTGCAAAATCAATCGCTCACACGGTCGTGAACGCTGTGGAACAAATCTTCCGAGATGTCCATGGTGCAAGTCAAGACAAGTTCCAAGTTGCATTTGATAATGTGACGAAAGAACTTGAAAAAGCTGGAATCAACTTGGATGATGAATCCAAGAAAGTATTGATTGAATCTGTCGTGAATGGATTTAACGAATTGAAGAAGATTGAAGGTTAAGATTACGGATCATAGAGGGCTCGTTGCGAGTCCTCTTTTTATTTTAAAAAGGAGGGCGTATGGATAAAATAATCGAAAAACATTTAAGTATTACGTCAGCTAATCGATGCATTGAAAAATTAAATCATGAAATTTATAGCCACGATAAAGGGACAGCGGTGTTCAAATTCACTACAGAAGGGCTAACTGCTTCTAAAGTTCTTTGCTTGTTTTACTTCAAGGAAACCAAACGTTATAGAACTGTGGAAGCCACAATCGAGGGAAACATTATTACGGTTCCGTTCGATAGTACATCAATCATTGCTGATGAATCCGTGATTGGCTATATCTACTTTGAGAAAGTAGAACAATCTACCGACGTTTATGCATTCGCATTTAATGTATGGCTCAGTGCTATTGACAAAGCTAGAAAAACACCGTTAGTCGAACGGACATCAGGACGTATCGTTGACGTTGAAAATATCGTTACTAAACAAGAAATAGATGAACTCTTTGCACAAATCAAAGAACAAGGTGGAACGTATGACGATAGCAATCTGCGTACTGAAATCAGCCATATTTCAGCAGAAATTGAAGCTTTAAAGGCAAAGACTGATAAAGACACTGTCTACGACGATAACGCCTTAAAACAACGTATATCAGCGCTAGAATCAAAACCAAATATCGATGCAAGTAATTTCGCTACTAAGGATGAATTAAAAACAATCTCACTCACACCTGGGCCAAAAGGTGAACGAGGTGAGCAAGGTTTACAAGGCATCCC
>JUUF01000514.1 GCA_001058355.1 Carnobacterium maltaromaticum | reverse complement strand
CTCCAATCAATTCAATTTGATTGGAGTACTTTAGAAGTTATAGCTGTTAGTAACGGGGTCTTTACAACAGAATATGACCTATCTGTAAAGGGGACTTTTAATGAAATTTCAGATACTGAGATTTATATTGATTTCACTCTAAATAAGCCAGACGACATCCCAAGTATGTCTAATATAAAGTTGAACGAACCCCCACGAAAATGGAAAGGGAATGGATATTATATTTATGACGGACTTAATTAATTTTAATAA
>JUUF01000513.1 GCA_001058355.1 Carnobacterium maltaromaticum | reverse complement strand
TAATTCCTTTTTGTTTTGGGCCAAACATTTTTGTTATTAAAATAATCCTGTTTCTAAAATGGTAATAGTTTCTAAAGCCATAGGCATTTCTTTTAAGTACTTTTATTTTATTGTTGATTCCTTCGATAGGGCCATTTGTTCTAGTTGGATGCTCACAAGTATTTTGAATATATGGCAGATAAGTAATTAGAGTCTTTAATACTCTTTTTAAACCAGGAGATAGGTCTAATTGTGTAGCTGCTTCAATCGTTTCCTTGAATTCAATATAATCTCTGTCCTGAATACATTCACGAAGTGAATGTACAACCTCATAATCATTTTTAAGAGATGGATTGTTTTCTAAGATATAAT
>JUUF01000512.1 GCA_001058355.1 Carnobacterium maltaromaticum | reverse complement strand
AACTATATCTACTTCCTCGAAAGCAAGCAGTATGTGGAGCGATATGGTGATAGTTTTGACAAAAAAGTTATCCATATTACCTTCCAATATTCCCCATCGGATAATGGACTAGCCTTTCTTGCAGCAGTTCAGAAGGTGTTACAACCGACGGATATGAGCTTGAAAGTGGAATTGCCTGAGTGATAAAGAGAGCGAAAGACGCTCTCTTTTTTATGATATAATAAGACTATATTTA
>JUUF01000511.1 GCA_001058355.1 Carnobacterium maltaromaticum | reverse complement strand
CGGTCTCTACTCGAATGCTCCGCCAATAAACTCTTTGTTGCTGCTAGCAATTCCTTAAACGCCTGCAAATCTTGGCGAGCATGCATCTCTTCATATTGCGTAATGGATTCGTCTAGATGCTTGATATCCTTCATCAGCTTCTCATACGTGAATTTCGTCTTTGTATGACTAGTTCCTTGGTAATTCACTAATCCTGCGACTCTGAGCTTGGCAGTTGTTAACTGTTCCAACTGTTGTTCGAATCGTTGCTTAGACTTTCCTAGGTCTGAATGAAGCCCTTTATAGACATCTTCAGGCAATTCCGCATGGTTATGCGTATCAATTTGATAGTAGCCATCTTTATATAGTAGGAAACTTACGATATACTCATTCATTAACTGCGTCAGCGTCTGTATGAATGTTCCATGAACTTCTGTCATATAGCTCTTCGCACTCGTCATCGCTTCCCCTTGAAGCTCACTCTGGTTTGCGAGG
>JUUF01000510.1 GCA_001058355.1 Carnobacterium maltaromaticum | reverse complement strand
TGATATGCTCCCTCTAAAGTAGACACTAAAAAAAGTAAACTACTTTAGAGGGGGCATTTTTAGATTGGTTAAAAAACATACTGCAAAAGAATTAGAACGATTCATAGAATTGTATTTAGATGGTGTGCCTTTTCGTGAGCTGCGTAGTGAATATGGTTTAAAGATTTCACCTGGAGCATTTAATATGTATTTTTTGAACTATAAAGCAAATGGACCTTCTGCATTAGAAGATCGAGACGGGTTTAACACTTATACAAAGGAATTTAAAGAAAAGGTGGTTAAAGAGTTTTTAGAATCGAAAACCTATTTAAGAGTAATCGCAAGAAAATACAAAATTCCTTCTGCTAGAACTGTACGAAATTGGATTATTAAGTATACTAATGGTGAGGCCACGAAGGCCTACGATCCTAAGCCAGAGGTGTACACTATGAAATATAGAAAAACAACGCACGAAGAAAGAATCCTTATCGTCAAAGACTGTATTCAAAATCAATTAAACTATAAACAAACCGCACAGAAATATAACGTTTCTTACAACTTGGTGTATCAATGGGTAAAAAAATATCAAAAATATGGTCCTGATGGATTAATAGACAGTCGAGGGAAACGAAAACCAGAAAATATACAGACAGAAACTGAGCGTATTCGTGCAGAAATGGCAATATTAAAGGCGCGAAACGAATATTTAGAAACAGAAAATGCCGCACTAAAAAAATTACAAGAAGTGGAAAGCGAGTTGATGTTTGCCAAACGAGATTTGAAGCGGAATATCAAACGATTCAAAAATTAAGTAAAAGAGGATTTCATATTACTCTATTATGTAAAGTGTTAAAAGTCAGTAGAGCTGGCTATTATAAATGGTTAAATCGTGTCCCTTCGGAATCTGAAAAACGACTACGTCGTTTAATGGAATTAATACACGAAGTATATGAATCTGTTCAAGGTATATATGGATATCGTCGTATCACAATCTATTTAAACTATTATAGAAATGCAAAAGTGAATCATAAATGTATTCAGCGTCTTATGAAACTAATGGGATTAAAGGCAATTATACGAAAAAAACGTTATCGTTATAAATCGAACACTGAAGAATACACTGCAGCTAATCTTTTAAATCGAGAATTTAAGAAAGAATATGAGCCAATGGCTCTACTATTAACGGATATCACTGAATTGAAGTATGGAAAGGGAGAAAAAGCTTATTTAAGTGCAGTTTTAGATTATGGAACAAAGAAAATAGTTGCATATCAAATATCTAAGCAAAACAATAATCAAATCGTTAAAGATACTTTTAATCAAATAAAAAGGAAGATAATTCCAACAAAAACAATGATTCATAGTGATCGAGGATTTCAATATACTTCTCATTTCTTTAAGCACTTTATAGAGAAAGAACAAATAACACATAGTATGTCCCGTCCTGGAAGATGTATCGATAATGGACC
>JUUF01000509.1 GCA_001058355.1 Carnobacterium maltaromaticum | reverse complement strand
TTTGGTGTTCAGCATAATCCATCTGGAACTAATAATTACGGATACGTGAACGTAATAACGCACAGTAGCGATTCGAGCCACTGCGTTCAGTTCTATGTGCCGTTTAATTCAGACCAGTTCTATATGCGTAGATGCGATTCTAATCGTTGGAGTGAATGGATTAGATTGGTTACAACTAGCGCGAATACCGATTGGAAGACTGCTGATTTGCAAAGTGGATGGCAGCACAGGGCAGAATATGGTTCGGTTCAATATTACAAAAGTGTTGATGGAATCGTTCGTCTAAGAGGAGTTGCAAAAGGTGGTAACACATCAAAAGAAACAGTAGTACTAACTTTACCAGAAACGTACAGGCCTAAAACTCAAATCTATACATTTGGAATGAACGACACATTTGAACCTGTCGCTCTAAGTATCTCGGAATTTGGGGCTGTTACAATAAAGCGCAATGCTGACGATAAGTGGTTAGGATTCGATAGTGTTAGTTTTAAAATTTAAAAAGAAAAGAGGAAAAATTATGGTAAATAAAATCAATGAAAATTTAATGGACGCAGG
>JUUF01000051.1 GCA_001058355.1 Carnobacterium maltaromaticum | reverse complement strand
TGAATTAGGGCGTCAGTTGACTTGTCAACTTGACGCCCTTTGAAGTTCGGTAGGCAAAGAGACCTTGGCTCTTGCCGGTACAGTTATTTCCTTTACTATGAAGATATCCAAAAGGCAAAAGGAAGCCTTCGGCCTATTTTTTGTTATGGTTGCACTGACACAACCTCGAGCTCACCTTTTTCGTTCTGAAGAACTTTAAACATAATCTCCATGCCTTCTTTTGGCCCATCTGGATGCTTCGAGTCCATCAAGAGCGTGCCGAAGCATTGGTTGCCTTCCACGCGCGAGATGCGGACCCACAAGCGTTCAGGATCCTTCGTCTTGTCTTCGTAGTAGACCGCTACGCCAAAGTCATCGGGATGCTCGCGGCGGCGGAATCGGTCGAGTCCTTGGAACGAGCGTGTCTCTTCTTTTTCTTTGCTCTTTGTGTCATAGACTTCCGCAATGACGCGTCTTGAACGGTCAACAATATACGGATCCACTTCAATCCATCTCATCGAACAGAACTCGCAGTCATCGAGATTTGCTAGACGAATGAGATACATCGTCTCTTCTGGGATGAGGCGCATATCGAGCGTTGATTCACCTTCTTTTGCGATCCATAGCGGTTGGAACGATACTCCTGCCTCTTCGTCGATATAGCCGTAGAGAACAAGGCCTGTGTCGCCAGCCTTGGCTACTTCTGGCATCACGTCTTCGATTAACGCTGCACAGCGAACGTAGACGAGTTGATGGTAGAAGTTTCGGAAAGAGGCGTCTTTTACTTTTTGCATCTGGCTTGCGATTGGAATTTCATTTGGGAAGAGTTCGCCTTTGATGTCGAGTCCTGGCGCAAAACCGCATCGGTCAAGCCACTCCGGACTTGTCACCTCTGGAATGGGTTCGGCGTGGGCCTTGGAGGCGAAACGCTCTCTGCTATCGGCCACGATGTCCACCGGCAGATCTAGATTCACATGCTCCATCCATTTCCAACGATAATCGTCCGGCAAATGCAAGAGGAGAATCTGCGTCTTCCCTTCATGCTCGTAAATGTCCAGCACCTTGAAGTGGCTGTCGCGGTTCGCAACGTGTAGCCCCCAATTAGTGCCATGCTCCGCCTTCGTCAAATCAAAGAGGTGGTTGGATAAAATGCTGAAACGGTGCGTTGTCACCATGCCCCCAACGCGACTCGTCGCATCGGTAAAGGCTGCGTTACGCACGATCTGCCCCACGTGGAACTTCGAGGCTTCTTCCGGCGTTAGGTTGATGTCTCTAGCAAAGAGCTGCAATCCCGGCAGCATCTCATTCATTAGTTGTTCGAGTTGTTGTACTTCTGTCATTCTTCTTCTCCTGTCTTACCACAATGCACGTTCTAGTGTGTCGTTCTCGTACGGTTGGAGGTTCACTACGGCGGACTTGATCGTTCCGTCCGCTTTCTTAGTCGTCTGTGGCTCTGATTCGCCGATTAACAGCACATTGATTCCTTCTTTTTTGGCAAATACGATCACCGATGTCCCCGATTCAGACACATAACACTCCACGATTTCGTAAGAGTCGCCTCCAGATTGGAAAGTCAGCCCTGCCCACTTGAAGTTCGCCTTCTCGCCATCAACCGTTGCATATTTGAAGAGCTGGTCTGGAACGGCTAAATCATAGTACTCACGCTGGGTCGCTGGACTCGTGCGCTCATAGATTTCGCCTCTTTTACGCGCGTAAATCGCCATCGCATCCGCAACCGATTGATTCGCAGACGCCTCAGAGGTTGCTTTCCATGTCGCATTGTCGGTAAAGCCTTTGAGCAAATCAGCGTCCTTCACAACTTGGAAGGCTGCTTTTGCAAGTGTCTCACGTGTCACATTGGTCGCATGAAGAACGATCGGCTCGCCGTCTTCGTACCCAAAGAGAAACGCCTCTTTCTTCGTAGCGTCCAGATACGCCTCCACCACCATCACTTCATAGTCGTTAGAGGCCACAACGCCCATCATATTCCATTTGACCTTATCGCCATTGATGGTCGCAGCATCCATGTGAATCGCCTCGTGCAAGGCCTCGAAATGCTGCCCAGTCGACGCATTCCACCGCTTCATGAAGTCGCCAAAACCAGTCGCATTAAAACGAACCAAGAGCTCCAGGTCCGAATAGGCATAGTCGATGTCATCCTTGTCGCTTGGAAATTGCTCAAACATCTCGTCACGCACCTTCTTGGCCGCCGCTAACCCTTCCGTAATATCGGCATCCTTGGCCGCCACATTATACGCCAACTGCAGCATCT
The DNA here is from genome assembly GCA_001058355.1 of Carnobacterium maltaromaticum. GTDB lineage: Bacteria > Bacillota > Bacilli > Lactobacillales > Aerococcaceae > Granulicatella. Next base: position 393 of record JUUF01000051.1, on the reverse strand, counting down.
CAAAATATGTCGCGTGCTCAGTCTGGGCTACTGTCGTCGGTGCCACCGTCGTCGCTTGAACCGTTGTTGCCTGGGTTGTCGTCACTTCTTCTGGTTTCTTGTTACATGCCGCAAGTGCCAACACACAAAGCGCCGATGCTAGGATTTGTCTTCTCTTCATACTCTCTCCTCCAATCATGAAAACCTTCTCTATTCAAGATTATTATAGCATAGGTGGGAAAGAAAAAGCATTGGAGGTTTAGTCCAATGCTTTGACCTTCAAAGTTACCTAATCCCTGTGAGAATAAAAACAAAAAAACTCCATTAACTGCATAATTATTTAAATCTTGGGAGTACAAAAACTGTATTAAACTAAAGAGAGCAACAACATAAATTTTATAGTTACTTAAATCT
>JUUF01000508.1 GCA_001058355.1 Carnobacterium maltaromaticum | reverse complement strand
ATGCGACAAGCTGTGACGGGGAGGGAAGTTTAGTACCGAAGTTTCTGATGTCACACTGCCGAGAAAAGCTTCTAGCAAGATTTATAGGACCCGTACCGCAAACCGACACAGGTAGTTGAGGAGAGAATCCTAAGGTGAGCGAGCGAACTCTCGTTAAGGAACTCGGCAAAATGACCCCGTAACTTCGGGAGAAGGGGTGCTGGTAGCAATACCAGCCGCAGTGAATAGGCCCAGGCGACTGTTTATCAAAAACACAGGTCTCTGCAAAATCGAAAGATGACGTATAGGGGCTGACGCCTGCCCGGTGCTGGAAGGTTAAGAGGAGAGGTTAGCCGCAAGGCGAAGCTTTGAATTGAAGCCCCAGTAAACGGCGGCCGTAACTATAACGGTCCTAAGGTAGCGAAATTCCTTGTCGGGTAAGTTCCGACCCGCACGAAAGGCGTAACGATCTGGGCACTGTCTCAACGAGAGACTCGGTGAAATTATAGTACCTGTGAAGATGCAGGTTACCCGCGACAGGACGGAAAGACCCCATGGAGCTTTACTGTAGTTTGATATTGAGTGTTTGTGTCACATGTACAGGATAGGTAGGAGCTGAAGAATCCGGGACGCCAGTTTCGGAGGAGGCAACGGTGGGATACTACCCTTGTGACATGACCACTCTAACCCGCACCCCTTACCGGGGTGGGAGACAGTGTCAGACGGGCAGTTTGACTGGGGCGGTCGCCTCCTAAAATGTAACGGAGGCGCCCAAAGGTTCCCTCAGAATGGTTGGAAATCATTCGTAGAGTGTAAAGGCAGAAGGGAGCTTGACTGCGAGACCAACAAGTCGAGCAGGGACGAAAGTCGGGCTTAGTGATCCGGTGGTACCGTATGGAAGGGCCATCGCTCAACGGATAAAAGCTACCCTGGGGATAACAGGCTTATCTCCCCCAAGAGTTCACATCGACGGGGAGGTTTGGCACCTCGATGTCGGCTCATCGCATCCTGGGGCTGAAGTCGGTCCCAAGGGTTGGGCTGTTCGCCCATTAAAGCGGTACGCGAGCTGGGTTCAGAACGTCGTGAGACAGTTCGGTCCCTATCCGTCGCGGGCGTTGGAAATTTGAGAGGAGCTGTCCTTAGTACGAGAGGACCGGGATGGACACACCGCTGGTGTACCAGTTGTTCTGCCAAGAGCATCGCTGGGTAGCTATGTGTGGACGGGATAAACGCTGAAAGCATCTAAGCGTGAAGCCCCCCTCGAGATGAGATTTCCCATCATTTTAAATGAGTAAGACCCCTGAGAGACGATCAGGTAGATAGGCTAGAAGTGGAAGTGCCGCGAGGCATGGAGCGGACTAGTACTAATCGGTCGAGGACTTAACCAC
>JUUF01000507.1 GCA_001058355.1 Carnobacterium maltaromaticum | reverse complement strand
GTAGGGGCACTTCTTTCCGTTGCGTTCTTCATCGGTGCAGTCCTTGTCATTTACTACAAACAAATTTCTGAAGGATACGAAGACCGTGACCGTTTCGTGATTTTACAAAAACTCGGTATCGATCAAAAGACGATCAAGAAGTCTATCAATCGTCAAGTGTTGATTGTATTCTTCTTACCGCTTGTCACAGCGTTTATCCATACCGCATTTGCCTTCAAGATGTATCGTAAGATTAT
>JUUF01000506.1 GCA_001058355.1 Carnobacterium maltaromaticum | reverse complement strand
TACTATTCTCCACAGTGATCAGGGGTGGCAATACCAGCATGAGTTTTATCATAGTTTTTTAGAAGATAAGGGCATTCAGCCATCTATGTCTCGCAAGGGTAATAGTACTGACAATGGCATGATGGAATCTTTCTTTGGCATTCTTAAATCAGAAATGTTTTATGGCTATGAGCAGACATTTAAGTCTATAAAGGAACTTGAGAGGGCAATCGTCGACTATATTGATTATTACAACAACAAACGAATCAAAGTAAAATTAAAAGGACTTAGTCCTGTG
>JUUF01000505.1 GCA_001058355.1 Carnobacterium maltaromaticum | reverse complement strand
AGACAGAAAATCTAACTTTTAGGGTGCACTTCATGCCTGGTAGTTCAAAACGCTATTTAGTTAAAACCGAAGAAACGTTGTGTCACTGTGTAAATTCCATTTGACAGTACTTGTACCGGCTTGTTCTTCGCCATTGTAATTCTGCATAATGCATTTTGGCTAATCAGATGGAATACTTCTGGATTGGCTTCTTTTAAATCAGCAAGCAATGCTTTTTTCTTCTCTTGATGCTCTGGTAATCCACCCTTATTGAGTAACGCACAAGAAATCACCGTTGTAATCTCTAAGTGGTTTAATAAGTAGTTCTTCAAAGCGGTTGAAAACTGCCAGTCGCTATGATAACTTGCCATCAATAGTTCATTCACGCGGATTTGTTGGTCGATACGGCTAATCATCACTTTCTCATTGACCGACTGATCTTCACGACCGATAAAGTAACGGTAAAAATCCAAGTTCATATAAAATAATGTCTTGCTACATTGAAGCGGTACGAAGACAAATAAATTATCCACGTAGAAAGTATGCTCTGGCAACTGCAATCCGGATTTACGAAGCAAGTTCATATTGTAAATAAGCGAGTGCATCATCATGTATTTCCCACGACGAAGCGACTTGGCATCATCCCAAGTGAACACTTGATTTTCAGGAAATGCGGAAGTATAGCGCATGATTTTTTTCGTTTTCGCGCCTTCTTTTTCATAGACGAAGTTCGTAATGAATACGTCAACTTCTTCGCCGGTTTCTTCGAAGCGTTGTAATTGTTCTAGGATTTTTAAGTATGCACGCACATCCACCCAGTCATCACTATCGACGACTTTGAAGTACTTGCCTGTTGCGTTCGCCATCCCCGTATTCACGGCTCCACCATGACCTTTATTTTCTTGATGGATGGCACGGATAATCGTTGGATAAGCTGCGGCATATTGATCAGCAATGCGAGCAGTGTTGTCTTTAGACCCATCATTAATAATTAAAATTTCAACCTCTTCGCCACCAGCAAGGAGCGTTTGAAGACAATAATGCATATATTCTTGAGAGTTGTAGCATGGGACTGCAATGGTTATTAATTTCATGGGGGATACCTCTCGTTTCTAGTAAACTTATCTTATTTACTATACCATTTTTTCGGTCATTTTGTCAGTTTGACTCCCTTAATCCTCTTATGAAAAAGCCCTCTCCCATCGGAAGAAGGCTTCGACAATACTATTATTTATGCTTGTTGCTTTTGTTCTTTTCGTGCAATCCATGGAAGGACGAGTCCAAGTCCAAGAAGCGCGAATGGCATAATGATATTTGAAATTAAGACGAACCACCATTCAGATGGATTTTGCGCATAGTCCACTTGTGGTACCATTCCGAGAATACATGCAAATGCGGTGAAGGCAAATCCCCAGAGTCCCATTAAAAAACCAAGTGTCTTATTGCTAATGAATTTGTATTCGGCATCCTTATATCTGTCCCAATGGCGATACAAGAACATAAAGGCGACAAATACCCACAAGAAGCACATTGGTGACACAATAGCATTCAAGTTTGTCATCCATACAACGACTGTATCAATTTCCTTAAGTCCAAGAGCCGGCATGACAATTAGAGCCCCTGTCAAAATCCCTGTAAGCAAGTATCCATTTCTCAACGTACCGTTCTTTGTACGTGCGCGAAGCCAGCGAGGGACATATTCTTCATCGGCACTACCGAGGAAGATTTGAAGTGGTGCATCAATCGATAATGCCAACGTCGCTGTTTGCCCGATAAATTGCGTTAATGCGTAAATCGTAACTAGCACATTCCCAATATTCCAGTGTTTTCCAAGTACGGCAAATGCTTGATAGGCACCATTTCGCATCAAATCTTGTGGAATATTGTTGCTATCAAAAATCATCCCCATCGCAAATGACCCAAAGACTGCACAGATTCCAACCATCACAGCCATCGCAATCATCCCTTTTGGAAATTCTTTGGCTGGATTCTTGAGTTTATGCACATAAGGTGACATACACTCTGCTCCTCCGACCGAGAAAACAAGAAGCGCAATCGTTGTGAAGTATGAAAAATCAAACTTAGGAATATACGTTTCAATCTTATCCATATTCGCTGTTGCCAGTTGTAAATCGGGTTTAATAAGAGGTACCCCAACGGCTAATAGAATGAATAAAATCGACATCACAAACATCGCAGTCCCAGCAATCGTTCCTAAGAATTTCAACGCACGAATTCCCTTTGTTGAAATATACAGAACGGCTAAGAAAAAGACTAAACAGACTGTTACCAGTAGCGGAATCGGCAGTTCATCGATAATTCCCGAGTGTCCTTGGAATACCCATCCGAGCGCAATCAGAATCGTCTGTGGTTTTTGCGCTAAATAAGGAATCTGAACCACCCAAAACGTCCATGCTGCAAAATAGGCTAGTTTCTTCGTGGATGTATGTTTAATCCAATCACTGACTCCTCCTTCACTATCTTCGAACGTCGAACCGAGTTGTCCAATCATTAATGAATATGGGATAAAATAAATCACTAAAATAATGAGCCACGATGTAATCACAACAATCCCTTGTTGGGCAAAGTTATTTACAACATTCCCTAAACCCCACACAAAGTTAAAAGCAATGAGGGATATCATCAGCCAATTCAGTTGCTTTTCATTTTTTTCTTCCATCTTTTAACCTCCTAAAACGAATTGCTGATTAGTCACTCACTGAATAATGATTGACCATTAAATTACTAGCACGAAGCAATACCTTATCGAGCAATGCAGCTGTCTTTTCTTCGATGAAGTCACTCATTTGTTGATTTTCCGCTTCGAAGTCGACCACTTCCCCTTTTTCAAGTTTTGCATCGACTTTTGCAATCATGGCTTCCCCTCGAGATAATGTGTTCTTTTGATAACTTTCAATATCCGCTTGATGTTCCAAATAGTGCGCATCTGCAAGCCCTGCAATTAAGCGACTTGACCAGTAGAAGGAATCCGTTGAAACCTTCGCTGTTGTATTGGCAAAATACGCAGGAATGGTATCTACTTGTGTAAAGAATGGTACAGCCGTTGTAAATGGCATTGACCCATACGATACCCACTGAATTCCTGTTGTATCATGAGGACGATTTGGACGAAGTTGCAGAATCGCTGTCTGACTCGTACGATTAATCCCTACCGTACGGAAACGACGATTGCTCTTACCATCGCCTAAGTTTCCATAAGGGTCATATGGTGTAAATTGATAATGCGTACTCATCGATTCTTTCACATCTTCGACTGTAATCTTGCGGTACGGAACGCGGGCCCATGGAATTTCAAAGCTCGTTGGAGATTGTTCCACTTCCGGATTAAACATGCGTTGAATGTCCCAAGCACGAGGCGTGTTATATAAGCGGTCTTTGTCGCGTTGTGAACCGAATGCGTAACGTGGATTGAATGACTCTCCGTCAAAGTTTAAATTCAAGTGGTGACGAATCATAAAGTCTTTCAAATCAGGGTCGCACATAAAGTTTTCTTTGTCTTCAAAATCAAAGAAGTCGCTGCCGAGTTGGTTTGGGTTCACGACATACGCATCGTCGGGTACACGGCGAGCCATCCAGTGATGTCCACCAATCGATTCTAACCACCAAATTTCATTCACATCAGAAATTGCAATCCCGTTTGATTCATACGTTCCAGCCGTTTCAAGGAAGTGTCCAAGACGTTCAACCCCTTCACGTGCCGTTTTAATATAAGGCAATACCAATGTGAAGATATCTTCTTCTCCAATCCCTGTTTCCACCAGTGGGTCGGCTCCTAATACACGCGGGTTTGTTGAAATGGTTTCAGTTGCACTTAATGCTACATTATAGGCATTAATCCCCGCAGCACCCCAAATTCCTTCGTTATTGATGGCATTTGGCATGGCCGTATAGCGAACAGGATTGTCTGGTAAGTCTGTTTCAAATCCTGAAATCACTGCTTTATAGTGAAGTGGTTGGTCTTCTGGACGTACGACAATGAATTTTTTTGGTGTAAACTCTCCATTACATGAATCTTCTGTACGTGCTACTAGCGTTGAACCATCGTAGCTGGCCTTCTTCCCAATAAGAATAGTTGTACATGAATCATGTTCTTGGTCAAATCTCATAAAAATTACCTCCATTAACTTTATTTCTACACTTAAATTATAGTCCTATTCGCACTATTTCTCAAAGGTCTCGGCGCTATTTTTTTCTGAAATTTCTTCCTAAGGATAGGTAAAAAAAAGAACCTAGAATAAACTAGATTCTTTTGCTACTCCTATTATTGTTTTCGTTTTCGATACACTATTTCAGCGATGGTAATCATAACGGCAATGAGCCATAAAATGAGCACTGTTGTGAGCGCGTATTGAATATTATAGTAGAGTGCAGCAATACAAAGAATCATCCCTACGGCCACTACATAACGAAAATTAAAGGGCGCTACACGGTGAATATACCAAAAAACGAAATCTTCACCAGGATTCTTTGTCACTTTATAATCTTCTATTAACTCTCTAAACTTCTCAACCATCTGAAACACTCCTTATTTTTTATCCGGAATTACACAAAATAGATAGTAAGTAATAAAAACTGTCAGCGCGCCAAGTCCAATTTTCACCGCTAAAATCGGAGCTAAGTAAATGGAAATGGCCATTAAAATATAGATATAAACAATAATTTTCTTTTTACGACTGCGCGCAATTGACTTCGTTTCACGGTAATCTGCGACATATAGTTGATACAGTTTTGTCTGTTGAAACCACTCTTCAAACCGAGTAGAACTCTTTGAAAAACATACCACTGTCAGCAGTAGAAACGGTGTCGTCGGAAGTACTGGGAGCACAATTCCAATTAACCCCAGCGCTAGCGAAATCCACGCGATAATAAAATACACCACTCTCATTCTTTTTCCTATTCCTCCTCGGCTAATTGCGCCACTCTTCGATCAATAAAATACTCTAATATTTTTGTAAGAATAAAGAGTATACTCACAAAATAGAAGAAATAGACAAAATAACTGATGGAGACATTAATGGCTAGAAGGAAGGTCGCCACAAGCACAATCACCCAAAACAGCTTCAAGGCGAAGAGCCATCTTTGCTTCTTCATCCATTGCTTATCGGTTAATGTATGGTCACCCTTATCAAGCGCGATAATCGTATCAATAAACTTGGTAAAACGTTCTTTCAAGCACAGTCTCCTCTCTTTTAGTAAGCATAGTGTAGCACAACCCTATAAACTAGTAAATTTATTTTAATCGATTTTTAATAAACAAAAAAACTACTGTAGCAGCAAGGCCAGACTACAGTAGTCACATCTACTTTAAATAGGAAAAACTAACTATCTTTTCAATAATTCTGTTTGATGAATTTCTTCCAATAAATCACTCAATTGAGTATTATATTCTCTCATGCGATGTGAATCTGAATCCATCACATAAAAATCAGAAAGACCCTCTCTTGGAAAAAACATACTGTTATATTTTCTGCGTAATAAATCAACATATTCATGCGAATCTGGGTTTTGACACATATATTCTAGTATATCCATCATATCCAAAATCGTATTCGTAAAATAATTAATATTTTGTTGTCCTCTATGCTTTTGCAAAAATTCCAATAAATCCTTTAACAATTCATGTAATTTTTTGATTTCACTTGTATTCATAAGCGTTAAATCCTCTTAATGGTCATTTACTTTACTCCCAGTATAGCAAAGAATCGTTGCAAATACTCTTTTCAAAATAAAAAGAATGAAGTACATACCGGGACTGACCCCAAAAAG
>JUUF01000504.1 GCA_001058355.1 Carnobacterium maltaromaticum | reverse complement strand
CGCAAAAAGCCTTGGTTTTCCAAGGCTTTTTTGCTTGTCTATAACTAATTTGCCCCACAGTTTTTTATGAGCAATCTTTCCAGACATCTCTAATTTGATTAAATTCTTCAAAAATTTTCTCTTCTAAGATGTGTCCATACACTTCTACTAGTATTGAAATATCTCTATGACCTAAAATCTTTGCAATAACTCCAAGGTCAAATTCTTTGTGCCATTTGAAGCCAATAGGATGTAAAGTCTTAAAGAAATGCTGTTATCTTTAAGAAGAAGCAGAAAAAGAAGTAAGGAACTTTTCATAATAATGGCCGTAGCAAATCTTTGCATTTTTGCCTTATCTTTTTTAACATAGTACTATTAAAAAAGAAGAGGTGAAAATCATGGAAACATATACACTTGCAAATGGGGTTGCTATTCCTAAAATTGGTTTTGGAACTTGGCAAATTGCTGAAGGTGAAGAGGCCTATAACAGCGTTAGCTTCGCACTTAAGGCGGGTTACACACATATTGATACCGCACAAATTTACGGTAACGAGGTTTCTGTAGGTAAGGCGATTGCTGATAGTAATGTGGCACGTGAGGATATTTTCCTAACTACCAAACTTTGGAATGATAAACACGATTACGAGTTGGCTAAGACTTCAATCGATGAGTCTCTTGAAAGACTCGGTGTGGATTATTTGGATCTTTTGCTTATCCATTGGCCTAATCCAAAGGCGCTTCGTGAGAATGATGCTTGGAAGGCTGGCAATGCGGGTGCATGGAAGGCGATGGAAGAAGCTTACAAAGAAGGTAAGGTACGTGCTATCGGTGTGTCTAACTTTATGCAACATCACCTAGAAGCTCTTATGGAAACAGCTGAAATTGTTCCACATGTCAATCAAATCCTCTTGGCTCCAGGTTGTGACCAAGAAGACTTAGTTGCCTATTGCCAAGAGCGCGATATCCTTCTTGAAGCCTATAGTCCACTAGGTACAGGTGGCATTTTTGGAAATGAAGATGTTGCAGCAGTGGCTGAACGTAACTGTAAATCTGTGGCACAAGTTGCTCTTCGTTGGAGCCTTCAAAAAGGTTTCTTGCCACTACCTAAGTCTGTGACACCTAAAAATATAAAAGCTAACTTGGATATCTTCGACTTCGACTTATCAGAGGAAGATATGGCAGTCTTGGATAAGATTCAAGGCATCAAAACTCAGGATAATCCTGACACAGTTAATTTTTAGTAGGATTTTAAGCAACTCGTCAGGGTTGCTTTTTAGCATGTGGTTTAAAGACCATCGTAAGAATGCTTACTGGCGGGCTCATGGTCTACTTCCTCTTTGTATTTACACAAAGTTATTGACACTATCCTCTTCAAAAATATAAACATTTTATTCTATTTTGTACAGATAATAATAACAAATGACCATATTCCTTGCCTGTTAACAATCATTTTGATACTCTACAACCGGAGGTAAATATGACAAAATAATTGGAGGTGAATATTATAAAACAAAAAATTAATCGAATTGTAGGTTCCATTGGTGCCTTTATTGGAATTGTAGTATTTATTGCCTACATTCCTCAAATTATCGCCAATTTACAAGGAAATAAAGCTCAACCATTTCAACCTTTAGTAGCTGCTGTATCTTGCTTAATCTGGGTTATTTATGGATGGACAAAAGAACCTAAAAAGGATTGGGTACTAATCATTCCAAATTCAGCTGGTGTTATTTTAGGTGGAATCACTTTTTTGACTTCACTTTAACAAATCTAATAGTATGTATAAAAAGCTGAGATGAGTTTGGTACTGCACTCATAAAATGAGACACAAGAAAACACTCCTGTTGAATTCTGGTGGCTCTTTGTCAAATAGTG
>JUUF01000006.1 GCA_001058355.1 Carnobacterium maltaromaticum | reverse complement strand
TACTGAAGAATTAAAAAAATTCTTCAGTTGCTTAGAAGACTACGGTAACCTAAAGTTTAACGCATTTTTCCGTATACTTGCTTTTACTGGTATGCGAAAAGGTGAAGCCTTAGCCCTTGAATGGTCTGATATTGACTTTGATAACAAAATAATCCATATCACAAAAGGCGTTTCTTTAGATGAGAATGATATTCCTATTATCTCTACTCCTAAAACTAATAAATCTGTTAGATCCGTAAGTATTGATAATGAAACGGTATTAACTCTCAAAAAATGGAAACTTGAGCAAGCTCAAAAACTCATGAAAAGGGGCATCAACTCATTAAATAAACATCAGTTAGTATTTACTTATCGAAATAATAGGTTATACCGTCCATGTTATGTAAATGATTGGCTAGATATTATTATTAAAACATACAATCTTAAAAAGATAACTATTCACGGTTTCCGTCATAGTCATTGCTCACTACTCTTTGAAATGGGTACTCCTATTCAAGTAGTTCAAGAAAGATTAGGACACACTAACATCAAAACTACTATGGATATTTATACTCACGTAACAGAAAAACAAAGAGATGAAATAGCCGATAATTTTGCTAAATATGTCAATTTTTAAAACGTATCTGGGTCACTTTCTGGGTCAGTTTTAAAATTTATAAAAAAATAAGCCCTAGAAACGCTATTAAAACAGCGTTTCTAGGGTGTTACTATAAACTAACCTACGCTACCTTCCATCTCGTACGCGATTAAACGATTTAGTTCAACAGCATATTCCATTGGAAGTTCTTTTGTAAATGGTTCAACGAATCCCATAACGATCATCTCTGTTGCTTCTGACTCGCTAATTCCGCGACTCATCAAGTAGAACAATTGCTCTTCTGATATTTTTGACACTTTCGCTTCATGCTCAAGTGCAACTTTATCATTATGAATTTCGTTAAATGGAATCGTGTCTGATTTCGACTTGTCATCCATAATAATCGTGTCACATTCGATATGCGAAATAGAATAATCTGATTTCTTCCCAAAGGTTACTTGACCACGGTAGTTTACCGCTCCACCATCTTTCGCAATCGATTTTGAAACGATTGAACTTGAAGTATGTGGCGCATTATGAATCATCTTCGCACCTGTGTCTTGGTGTTGGCCTTCTCCTGCAAATGCAATTGATAACATTGTACCCTTCGCGTATGGTCCTTCTAGGAAGACGGATGGATATTTCATCGTTGTCTTCGCTCCAAGGTTTCCATCGATCCACTCAACAGTTGCATGAGCAGCAGCTTTGGCACGTTTCGTTACTAAGTTATACACGTTATCCGACCAGTTTTGAATCGTTGTATAACGGCAGTAGCCACCCTCTTCAACGAAGATTTCTACGATGGCTGCATGCAAGCTGTTTGAAGAATACGTTGGTGCTGTACATCCTTCAACGTAGTGCACGCTCGCTCCTTCGTCTACGATGATAAGCGTACGTTCGAATTGTCCCATGTTTTGGTCGTTGATACGGAAGTACGTTTGAAGCGGCACATCACATTTCACACCTTTTGGCACATAGATGAACGTTCCACCAGACCATACAGCTGAGTTTAACGCAGCTAATTTGTTGTCTGTTGGTGGTACTAGTTTTGCAAAATACTTTTTGAATAATTCAGGATACTCTTTTAACGCTGAGTCTGTATCTGTAAAGATGATTCCAAGTTTATCGAACTCTTCTTTCATATTATGGTAAACCACTTCAGACTCGAATTGCGCAGAAGCTCCAGCTAAATACGCACGCTCTGCTTCTGGAATTCCGATTTTCTCGAAAGTATCTTTAATCTTCTCAGGAACATCATCCCAAGAACGTGCTGGCTTATCGCTGGCACGTTTGAAGTACGTAATCGCATCAAAATCAATGTCTGATAGGTCCGCACCCCATGTTTGCATTGGCATATTTTCGAATGTCTTCAATGATTTTAATCGGAAATCAAGCATCCATTCTGGCTCGTTTTTCACTTGTGAAATCGTACGAACGACTTCTTCGCTTAATCCCATTCCTGTTTCATAAACAGGTGTTACATCCTCATGAAAGCCATATTTGTAATCGGCTAATTCAGGAACTCCACTCATTTTGTCACCACTTTCTTATGCTTTTTCATTTTCTACGGCACGTTCTAATGCTTTCCACGCAAGAGTGGCACATTTAATACGTGCTGGGAATTTTTGAACACCGGCAAGTAACGCCGCATCCCCTAAAGGTTCTTCATCCACAGTTTCACCCTGCACTAGACTTGAGAAATCTTCTGCTAGAGCGACTGCTTCGTCAACTGTCTTTCCAATAATGGCATCACTCATCATGCTGGCACTCGCCATACTAATCGTACAGCCATGTCCGTCAAAGTGAACATCTTCAATCACGCCTTTGTCATTTACAATCAGTTGCAATTGCAACACATCTCCACACGTTGGATTATTAAATTCAATCGTTGGAATGCTCGCATCATCTACTAATCCTTTATGGTGTGGATGAGACGAATGATCCAGAATCACCTGACGATAAAGCTGATCTAATTTAGATAAGGCCATATTGGAAAAACTCCTTTACTTTTTCTAATGCTTCTAAAAACTGTTCTGCTTCTTGAAGCGTGTTATAAATATAAAAACTTGCACGGCATGTTGCCGGTACATCGAGCCATCGCATCAAAGGTTGCGCGCAATGATGTCCTGCGCGAACCGCAAAGCCTTCCATATCAAGCGCCGTTGCGACGTCGTGTGGATGGATGCCATCGATTGTAAAACTAATGACTCCAGAATGTTTTTCTGGGTCACTTGGCCCATATACCGTCACACCTTGCATCTCTTGCATTTTCGGTAAGAGATAGTCGACAATTTCTTGTTCGTGCTGATGGATATTCTCCATCCCAATTTCTTCTAAATAATCAATGGCAGCAGCCAGTCCAATGGCCCCTGCGATATTTGGAGTGCCTGCTTCGAATTTCCACGGCAATACATTCCATGTACTCTCTTGGTCGTACACAAAATCAATCATTTCACCGCCGAATTCTACAGGGTTCATCTCTTGAAGAAGTGCTTCTTTTCCATATAAGACGCCAATGCCTGTTGGAGCAAGCATCTTATGTCCACTAAAGGCATAGAAGTCACAGTCTAACTCTTGGACATTCACTCTTTGGTGTGGCGCTGCTTGAGCACCATCCACAACAAGGATGCCTCCTACTGCGTGAACCATTTCAGCTACACGCTTCACATCTGTTACTGTTCCTAGCACGTTTGAAGCATGGTTTATTGAAACGATTTTTGCCTTTTCGGTTAAAGATGATTCGGCTGCTTCAAGGTCTAATTCGCCCTCTTTCGTTAACGAAAAATAACGTAAGACGGCTCCTGTTTGTTTGGCCACTTGTTGCCAAGGCACCACATTCGAATGATGCTCAGCAGGGCTAATCCAAATTTCGTCTCCTTCTTGGAGGCGATTCGGCGCAAATCCTTGCGCAACCCAGTTTAAGCTAGTTGTCGTTCCACGCGTAAAGAGCGCTTCTTTTGTGCTACTAGCGTTGATAAATTTCGCTACTTTAGCTCGAGATGCTTCGTATAAGTCAGTGGCTTCCTGAGCTAGTGTATGCACCCCACGATGAATATTGGCATTATGAGTTGCGTAGAATTTCTCAACAGCTTCTACAACCTGACGTGGCTTTTGCGTTGTAGCTGCATTGTCTAAATAAACAAGCACTTCATCGTTAACTTCACGCTTTAATATTGGAAAGTCTTCTCGAATCGTTTTACTAATCATAGCTAGCAACCAACTTTTGTTCAATCATATCGACAAGTTCTTTTTGAAGCTCACTTGAAGGGATTGAACGAATAACGGCTCCTAAGAATCCACGAATCACAAGGCGTTTTGCCTCGGCTTCTGAGATTCCACGGCTCGTTAAGTAGAATAATTGTTCATCATCCACTTGTCCCACACTCGCTGCGTGCCCTGCCGTTACTTCATTTTCATCGATTAAAAGAATTGGGTTTGCGTCTCCACGTCCGCCTTCTGAAAGCATCAGTACACGGCTTTCTTGTTGCGCATCTGCGAATTTCGCCCCTTTAATAATATGTCCAATTCCGTTAAAGGTTAAGGTTGATTTATCTAAAATAACACCATGTTGCAAGATATGTCCGACTGAATGCGGCGCATAGTTTGTCACACGAGTATCGATTCCTTGAACTTGGCGTCCTGTAGAAATACCTATCACATTCACTTGCGAATGAGATCCATCTCCGCGTAATTCAGAGTCGAAGTCCGCAATCACATTTCCGTCATTCATAATGCCAAGCGCCCAGTTAATCGTTGCATCTTTTTCAAGATATCCACGACGGTTCACATACGCATCTGTTGATTGACCTAACGTATCAACGGCCGCAAATTGAACTTTCGCTCCTTGTTTTGCGATGACTTCTACTACAATGTTGGCTGTATTCTTTTTGTCGCCCACACTTTCAAAACGTTCCACATAAGAAACAGAGCTGTTTTCGTCTGCCACGATTAACACGTGCTTCACGAACGCTTCGTTCACTAAGTTATTTTGAACGAAATGAGATTCAATAATATCTTTTACGTCTACATTTTTTGGAATATAAATAAATACTCCTGAGTTGACCATAGCAGCGTGGTAAGCCGTTAAGCTATCTTCATCGACTGGTACTGCTTTTGTCATATAGTAAGGTTTTACGAGCTCTGGATATTGCTCCAGGGCATCGAATAAATCCATCACGAGAACGTCTTTCAATGCTGTTTCAACATTCATTTCTTCCCAGTATGATACCGCGCCTAGTTGTACAATTTTTGCACTTCCGGCTGCTGTTGGAATCACTTTTGGAAGTTCTTCAATCATTGAAGTTCCATCACCGATTGCTGATTGGAATAAGTTCCAACGGTGGAATTTCACACGTTCGATAAAAGGTAACTCTAGCGTTTTAGCAAGTTCTAACCCTTTTAAACGTGTTTGTAGAAACCACTCTGGTTCATTCTTTGTAAGAGAGAATGCGGTGATTTCTTCTGGTGTTATGGTTAATTTTGTCTCTGCCACAATCTCACTCCTACTCTTGATGTTCAATCTTGATTCCTAATTCTTCACTGATTCCTTTGTATCCTTCAGCTTCTAAGCGACGAGCAAGAGAAGCATCTCCTGTCATCACGACACGTCCGTCCATCATAATATGCACCACATCTGGTTCAATGTAGTTTAAGAGACGTTGGTAGTGTGTAATAATTAATGAACCAAAGTTGTCTCCACGCATTGCGTTTACTCCACGAGAAACAACTTTCAATGCGTCGATATCTAACCCTGAGTCGATTTCGTCCAGAATCGCGAATGTTGGTTCAATCATTAATAATTGAAGAATCTCGTTACGTTTTTTCTCCCCGCCTGAGAAGCCTTCGTTTAAGTAACGTTCTGCCATTTCTTCTGGCATGTCTAATAGAGACATTTTTTCATCTAACTTCTTGATGAATTCACGAACTCCCATTTTGTCGCCTTCCTCACGGCGAGCGTTGATTGCTGAACGCATAAATTCTGCGTTTGTCACCCCAACGATTTCACTTGGATATTGCATCGCTAAAAATAGACCTGCACGAGCACGTTCGTCTACTTCCATTTCTAAGACGTTTTCGCCGTCTAATAGGATTTCTCCTTCTGTTACTTCATAGCTTGGATGGCCCATAATGGCTGCAGAAAGTGTTGATTTCCCAGTTCCGTTTGGTCCCATAACTACGTGAATTTCTCCAGTGTTAATCGTTAAATTAACGCCCTTCAAAATTTCTTTGTCTTCGATCGATACATGTAGATTTTTAATCTCTAAAGTTGCCACGATTCATTCTCCTTTATAATCATTCTATTCTGTATTATTTTATCCTAATTGAGAACGATTCGCAAATAGCCGCGCTTTGAAATCGTGTAATAATGCTTTTCATTTTCATGAAAATGAGGTATGATGGAACATATTTTTAAAAGAAAGGCTGATGCACATGCAAACTTATCCACTTATTGGTATTGCAGGAAATCATCGCCAAGATAACACGGAAGAAGATCGCTACATTTTATCGTATGCGCCACATGGTTTTGTCCGTGGTCTTGAAAAAGCAAAAGCGATTCCTGTCATCATTCCCATCAGTAACCCAGAATTAGCAAAAGAATTCATCTCACGGGTTGATGGACTTCTATTAGCGGGTGGACAAGACGTTTCTCCATTGTTGTACGGTGAAGAACCGCACTTAAACCTGGCACGTACTTATCCTGCTCGTGATGCGTTTGAAATTGAGCTCATTAAAGAAGCTTATAGACAACGCAAACCAATCTTTGCAGTGTGTCGTGGCTTACAAATTCTAAACGTCGCTCTTGGTGGAACACTCTACCAAGATATCGAATCACAATACGAAAATATTTCTGTGAAACATACACAAAAAACAATGCCAAGCCAACCAACACATACGATTCAAATCGCAAGTGGCAGCGAGCTTTCTCGCGTTCTTGGAACAACGACCCCAGTGAACTCTTACCACCACCAAGCGGTTAAACAATTGGCCTCTGACTTTGTTCCAGTTGCTTGGAGTACGGATGGACTGATCGAAGCGTTCGAATCTAAATCTAAGGACCAAAGTGTAGTTGCTGTTCAATGGCATCCTGAATTATTAATTGAAGATAGCAATGTGATGCAAGGTTTATTTGATAACTTTGTGGAGCGTGTCATTCGATTCAAACAAAATGCATAATAAAAACAACGAGTTTCTCAAATTTAGAAAAACTCGTTGTTTTTTATTCTATAATGAAATTTTTTTCAACAACTTGTTAATGAACCATGCAAAAGAAATACTAAATATCAGCACTAGTGCTGTGTATACCATATCATTGATTGTAGAGCTGACAAAGTACTTACCAAAGATAGCCATAAACAGCCCATGAATCATATATAATTCAAAGGAGATTTTCCCTATAAAATTTAAGTATTTATTGTCAAAGTTAAATTTCTTAATGAAAAGCAGAAAATAGAATGTAAAAATAACATTATCTATATTAGCAATCAAAGCATAGCTGTAACTATCCACGATATTTAGTTTAGAGATTATGAAATCATAACGATGAGAGATAAATAACAGTATGGTAAAGAGAATTAATAGAGCAAAATAATGATTATTTACAAATGAATCAATTTTATTTTTATATTTCGCCCATAATAACCCTACTGCGAAAGGTAAAGAACTGTTATACCACCAAAAACCATAATTCAACTGTATCGCTACAAAAATATAACATAATATAAGTAGTAAATTTATAAATATAGCTACCTCAGATTTTTTAAACAATTTAAACGATACATAAAAGAATAAATACATTAATATAATGATATTGACGAACCATCCATTAATAATTATTGTACTTCCTTTTAAAAATAGATTTATAAAGTACTCAATATTAATGGTTTGACCATTCGCTACTCTATATACTAGATATATCAAAGAAATAAAAAGAAATGGCACTAAAATTCTGGACAATCGTTTATATAGAAATCCATTCATATAATTAGGCTTATGTTCATTCTGATAATAGAGCCCATATCCTGATAAAAAGAAAAATATCGAAACAATATAAGTTCCCATATATGCAAAATTTGAAAATTCACTTCCAGTTGTGACCCATTGTGACAAATGATGGAAGATGATTCCTAATGCTAGAAATCCTTTTAATCCTAACGTAGATTTTACACCTAAATAATCATCATTCATCGGTAGTAGATAAATTAGTACTGCTATAAAAAATAAAATTATTATATCCATCTTATTACTCCTATGCACACATCTATTATTAACGTATCCTTTTTTGAAGACTCTCTAACCTTTGATATATAGAATATTAGAAATAGAGAAACGCCATAACCATACAAATGATTATGGCGTTTCCGTAAATACGTTTAATCTCTATATAAATATTTCTTTTAAATGTAGCTTTATTTCACTTCACATTGGTCACATGGAAGGTCTTCGTCTAATAAAGCGTTAAATTCCGCTTCGTCTACTCCATTTAAACGAACAATCCAGTTCTTCGCTTCTGCTAATTCATTTAAGAATTCTGGATTCTCTTCAAGTTCATCATGGAAAGCCACGACAGTTCCGCTTAGTGGAGCTAGTAATTCAGTCACTGCTTTTGCAGCTTCGACACTAATAATCGAATCTTCTGGAGAAACGGATTCACTTTTTAGTAATTCAACAAAGCTCACGTCTCCAAGATCATCTTGACCCTTTGGTGAAAGACCAATCACATATTCTGAACCGTCTTGTTTAATCCATAATCCATTTTCACTATATTTTTTCATCTTATCTCTTCCATTTCTCTTCGTAAACTTCTTCTTTAAAACCGAATGTAGCTTCGCCATTATCCAACACAAGTGGACGTTTGATAAGCATGCCATTCCTAGCGAGCAACTCTGAAGCTTCTTTATCGCTCATTTCAGGAAGTTTATCTTTTAGGCCAAGTGAGCGATACAATTCACCACTCGTATTTGCCATTTTCTTCCACTCTAAATTTTGAGCCTTTTTAATTTTCAATAGTTCTTTGGCTGTTGGTGGAGTTTCACGAATGTCTTTTTGTTCAAAGGTTACATCATTTAACTCGAACCATTTTAACGCCTTTTTACAAGTCGTACATTTTGGGTGAACATATACAATCATTTTCCATCCTCCTGACGTAAACGTAGCATTGTCGCATCTTGTTGATTCGCTCCAAATGCAGCATCTTCATCTTCAAAAATTGTACTCTTGAAGTGATAACGCATCGACATAATGAGGCCAATCCCCATCATATTTCCAAGTAAGCTTGATCCCCCTTGAGATATGAACGGTAATGGAATCCCCGTTAATGGTAAGAGTCCGATTGTCATCCCGATATTTTCAACCACGTGGAATAAAATCATCATGATAACGCCGGTTGCAATATACGTATAAAACTCATTTTTCGTATCGAAGCAGACACGAATCATTTGATAAATCAAGATAAAGTAAATCGCTATTAAGAATGTTCCGCCTAAGAATCCGAAGTTCTCTCCGATTGTCGCAAAGATTAAGTCAGACTCACGAACTGGTACATATACATCAGATACGCCGAACCCTTTACCAAGCATTTTCCCTGAACCAATGGCCTTTAAGCTTTGGAATAATTGGTATCCATTTCCGCCTTGGTCTCCGTATGGATCTAACCATGAATCGATACGCGCAAATTGGTAATTTTTAAATCCAATATTTAATAAGATTTGACGATTGTACACTACTAAGTAAATAAGGAGTGCTCCGATTAATCCAACCACAATAATAATTGGAAGTAAGATTTTCCAACTAATCCCTGACATGATCAGAACCCCACCTAGAATCATTAAGAACACAAGTGTTGTCCCTAAGTCATTTTGCAAGATAACGAGTACTAACGCTGGCGCTGCCCATAAAATCAACTTCACGAATAATTGCCAGTCTGTATGTGTACTCTTATATTTCGTCTTCATATTATGAGAAGTGGCTACTTTTGCCAAAATTAAAATATAGAAGATTTTCACGACCTCTGAAGGCTGGAATGAGAAAGTCCCAAACCTGAACCAACTCTTCGCACCTGTATCCGCAAATGTCGCGCGGTCATAGAAAAACAGAACGGCAAGTAACATAAGGAGTCCAAAGATATATCCCCAAGTTGTCAGTTTCCATAACTGTTCCGAGTCAAACTGCATAATAATGATAATCGCAACAACCCCTACTACGTACCAAACGACTTGCATCAGTACCATTCTTAAAGAGGTGTTTCCGCTAATCAAATACGTTGTTGAAAATAAAGTTGCAATACTAATAAATGCTAATAATAATACAGGAAGGATGACGCCATAGTCGATTCGTGAATCTTTATCGTCATACATTAAGTTTTTCTTTTTCATCCGTTACTCCTTCAGTTTCTTGTTTTGGGTGTCTAAAACGGTAAACAATCACGTTCAACACGCCCCCTAAAATCATTACATTGGCAATAAAATACAGCCAAATCATAAATATAATCAATGTTCCAAACGCACCATTGGCCGTAAAATTGCGACCTGCGTAATGAATATAAATCGAGAATAATTGCGAAATTAATACAAATCCAACGGTTGTGAATAAGCCTCCTGGAAAAGCATACAGGAATGACCATTTCACATTAGGAATTGAGTAGTACATGAAACTCATCAATAAAAAGACGGTTCCAAATAAGAGTCCCCATTTTAAAAACGAAAAATCTAAAATAACCGATGCTAAATTGAGCGAGAAAAATTCCCCGACCAATCGTAACACTTGCTCTCCAAAGATGAAGACAATCGACACCGCAAATACGATTAAAATAGCTGCCATCGCAATGACAACGGCAAAGAATCGTTCAAAAATAAAATTTCTTCTCACCGGTGCCCCGTATAACACGTTTAGCGAGCGCTGAATACTACTAAACATTTGAGAAGCCGGCCAGAATAAAATCACTAAACCAATAGAAAGTGCGCCCCCATTGAAGGTCCCTAAGTAATTTCGAAGAATTGGAAATAGGACTTCAGTGATGTTGTCCGGTAAAATTGTTTCTAATGTTTTAAACATTACATCGATAGGAATCGGTAATAATGGAAGAATATTGGCAACTAGCATGACCATTGGAATGACAGATAATAACATATAGTATGCCATTGCTGCGGATTCAACACCAATATTCACATGCATTAAATCTTCTTGAAAAATCTGCCAAAGCTTTGTTCCAAATTTTTTCAGTCGTTGCACGACCTTCCTCCCCTTTCCTTTAAACCCTAGACACAATACTCTTATTATATCCTATTTATTGTATCATAATTGCCTACTTTTTTCTTGTTGAAAGAAGTGATTTTTACCATTTCTAAAAAATTAACGACTCCTCTTCGCCAAAAAAAATCTCAAGATTCACTAATAAGTAAATCTTGAGATTCAGACGTCAAAAAAAGAGGATGCAAGCATCCCCTTTTCTAAAAGTTATTATTTACCTTCTGCTAATACGCGTTCTTGTTCAACAGCAGCTTGACCTAAGATGTTTAAGTAGTTCCATGGACGGTCAAATACTGGTTGGAAGAAGAAGTCTACATAAGCTAAGTCTTCGATTGTCATTTTGTTTTGGATTGCTAATGACAATGTGTTTGCAGAAGCTGTACAGTCGTATTTAGACATTACTTGTCCACCTACGATACGGTTTGTACCTACTTCGTAAACTAATTTCATGTAGATTTTTTCGTATGTTGGCATGAATTCTGGACGGTGGTTATCAACCACGTATACAGAACGTACATCTAATCCAAAGTGAGGTGCGCTACCTACGTTAACCCCAGTTGAACCAATGTTCCATCCGAATAAGTGTAATCCTGATGTTGATTGAGTTCCACGGTATTTCACTTTGTGACCGTTGATGTTTTTACCTACTAATGAACCCATACGTACAGCGTTAGTTGCTAATGGAATGTATGCATGTCCTTCGTTAGGGTTGTAGTTAACAGCACAGCTGTCTCCTGCAGCATATACATCTTTAACAGATGTTTCCATGTAGTCGTTAACGATGATTGCACCGTTAGGCATAGTTTCTAATTGGTCTTTCACTAAGTCGTTGTTTGGACGGAAACCAACACATAAGATAACCATGTCAGCTTCGTATTCGCCACCTGAAGTTACAACTTTGTTTACAACGCCGTTTTCGCCTTCGAATGATTTAACCATTTCGTTTAAGCGAACTTGTACGCCACGTGCACGTAAGTCTTCTTCTAAGATGTCAGTGAATTCTGGGTCTAAGTATTTGTTTAAGATACGGTCTAAACCGTCTACTAATGTTACTTCTTTACCTTCTAATGCAAAAGCTTCAACTAATTCGATACCGATGTATCCACCACCGACAACAACGATTTTCTTCTTGTCGTTTTTCTTAGCAAAGATTTCTTTTGCTTGGTTGTAGTTTTTACATAATTGAACGTTTTCTAATTCACGTCCTGGAATTGGAGGAAGAATTGGCCATGATCCAGTTGTAAGTACTAATTTGTCAAATGAATCAGTCTTTTCTTCGCCTGTTTTTAAGTCTTTTACTGTTAATGTTTTACCAACAGTATCGATGCTTGTTACATCGTGTTCCATACGAACAGTAGCTCCTAATGAAGCTAATTCTTCTGGACTAGAATAGAATAGTCCTTGAGGGTCTTTAACAACTCCTCCTACGTATAAGGCAATCCCACAAGATAAGAATGAAACATTATCATTTCTTTCGTATACAACGACTTCTGTTCCTGGATTGTCATTTAAAATTGTTTTAACTGCAGCAGTACCCGCATGAGTACATCCAACTACTACAACTTTCATGTATTTTCCTCCTATAAACCTGTTTGTTTATTTGTGCTAGATAAGAATTATTATTATCTATACTTCTATATGGTACACATTACACCCTAAAAAAGCAAACGATATCATTTGGCGAAAACGTTAATTTTTTCTTGTTTTTTCAATCATTTCCAACTGTTCATAATCTGTGGCCATTTTCACGTTTTTTTATTCTAAATGAGAACAGTTATCGTTATTTCATCATAAAAAAACTCTACTCCGCATTACGGCACTGACCCCCGTAAA
>JUUF01000503.1 GCA_001058355.1 Carnobacterium maltaromaticum | reverse complement strand
GATGAGATTGATAAGATTGCCCGTAAGAGCGAGAATGTATCTATTACTCGTGATGTAAGTGGTGAAGGGGTTCAACAAGCCTTACTGAAAATCTTAGAAGGGACTGTTGCGTCTGTTCCACCTCAAGGAGGACGTAAGCATCCACATCAAGAACTCATTCAAATCGACACAACGAATATTTTATTTATCGTTGGTGGAGCTTTCGATGGCATTGAAACAATTGTGAAAGAACGTCTCGGTGCTAAAGTAATCGGATTTGGATCTTCGAATAAAAACTTATCTAGTCATGAAAGTTTAATGCAACTGATTATCCCAGAAGATTTACAAAAATTCGGGTTAATTCCAGAGTTTATTGGACGTCTTCCAATTACTGCTGCGTTAGAACCGTTAAGTAAAGACGATTTAGTTGATATTTTAACGAAACCAAAGAACGCCTTAGTGAAGCAATATCAAAAACTCTTTGCTATGGATAATGTGGAACTAGAGTTTGAACCAGCAGCGCTTCAAGCAATTGCTGCTAAAGCAATCGAACGTCGAACAGGTGCGCGTGGTTTAAGAAGTATTATTGAATCCGTTATGATGGATTTAATGTTCGAAATTCCAAGTCGTGAAGATATTACAAAAGTAGTTGTGACCGAAGCGATTGTGAACGGAACTGGAGAACCTGATTTGTATGATGAAGAAAATCGATTGATTTCCTAGGGATTTTCAACAAAATATGTTAGGATAGAATGTGATATAGTGGGTGCATTATATTGCATTCTATTTTTTATTAAGAGTTATTACATGAATTGAAGGAGACAACAATATGAAAGGATTGAAATCCTTAATAGCGAAACATTATACAAAAGAAGAATTTGCTTGGATTATGCAAGACTGGGCGAATTCGGTTTATTCTTTAATGATTACAACCGCCATCTTCCCGTTATATTTTAAGACGGTATCATCAAACGCCGGCATTAGTGCGGCTGATTCAACTGCATTTTTAGGATATGCAAACTCGATTGCGACATTTGCCGTTTCCATTATGGCACCCGTTCTTGGAGCTTTAGCGGATTATAAAGGCTATCGAAATCCGATGTTTACTTGGAGTACATTACTAGGTGTATTCTCAGTTATTGGAATGATGTTTGCAGAAACAGATCAATGGATTTTATTACTAGCATTGTATACTTTATCGGCTATTGGATATTCAGCTTCAAACATTTTCTATGACAGTTCGATTATGGATGTCACAACTTATGATCGTATGGATAGAATTTCCGCAGCGGGCTATGGATATGGCTATATTGGAAGTGTCTTTCCATTTGTATTATTTATGATGATTATGCAATTTAGTGGATTAAATTCAAATGCAATCGTTATGATTGGATTCTTTATAACAGCCGCATGGTGGTTTATCTTCACCGTTCCATATTGGTTATATGTGAGTCAAAAATCATTTATCGAGAAACCCAAAAATCCAGTTAAAGATAGCTTTATTCGTTTATGGGGAACCATTAAACGTATTGGAGAACATAAGCAAGTGTTCTTATTCTTACTCGCTTACTTCTTCTATATTGATGGAGTAGGAACTATCATTAAAATGGCGACAGCAATCGGTTCGGATATGGGACTCGATAGCAATAGCTTGATTGTCATCTTATTAATTGTTCAAATCGTGGCATTTCCATTTAGTTTATTCTACGGTTATTTATCAAAACGATTCGGAAACAAAAAAACATTATTCGTTGGAATCGGTACGTATATTTTAATTTGTATAATGGCATTATGGTTAAATTCATACACAGATTTCCTTGTCTTAGCAATTCTTATTGGTACAGCTCAAGGTGGAGTACAATCACTTAGCCGTTCATTATTTGGTCAGTTAATTCCAGCCAATAGAGCCAATGAATTCTTTGGATTCTATAATATTTTTGGTAAATTCTCATCCATTTTAGGGACAACATTACTTGGGATTACAGCTCAAATGACAGGAAATTCATTAGATGGTGTGTTCTCTTTAATCATCTTGTTCTTAATCGGTTCAGTTTTACTATTCTTCGTGAAGTTGCCAACTCAGAAAGGATTAGAAAATGAAGGTTAATAAAGCCGAATTTACAATTAGTGCTGTAGGACCAGCGCAATATCCTTCTGGAAATCTTCCAGAAATAGCATTATCAGGTCGTTCAAATGTTGGGAAATCTTCTTTTATTAATAAGTTGATTCAACGAAAAAGTCTAGCCCGTACCTCAAGTAAACCTGGTAAAACACAAACATTGAACTTCTATCATATTAATGAACAATTCTATTTTGTAGATGTGCCAGGATATGGGTATGCTAAAGTATCTAAGAAGGAACGCGAAAAGTGGGGAAAGATGATCGAGGAGTATATTACGACTCGCGAACCACTTCGTTTAGTGCTGATCTTAGTGGACTTCAGACACGAACCAAGTCAAGAAGATGTTCAAATGCGTGAGTTTTTGGAGTATTATAATATTCCATATCGCATCGTAATGACAAAATGCGATAAGATTCCTCGTGGTAAATGGAATAAGCATGTGAGCGTTATTCGAAAAGCATTTGGTAAACCACCAGAAGACTTATTCTTAACATTCTCATCTGAAACTGGTGAAGGAGTAGAGAAAGCTTGGGCGTGGATTGAAGAATTTATTGCCGACTAAAAAAACAAGTGATACCGTATA
>JUUF01000502.1 GCA_001058355.1 Carnobacterium maltaromaticum | reverse complement strand
ATTTTTCCGCTAATGATAGAGGATTGAAGATGGATAAACAGATTAATGTTAAGAATGCAATTGACAACTTATTACTAATAATTAAAAAATATCAATTAGAAGATATTAGACCTCAGGTGGAAACTTTGAAGTATTTAAGAGAAATTTTAAATAATGAGGAAATACAAAGTACAAGAGAAAAGTGGAACCTACATAAATCTTTGTTTCCACCACATGGGGGCTTGTCAGATCTTTACTATTGGCATAATGATTTTCAGATAAGAAAGAAAGTGAATGGTGATATATCTATTTTGGAGAAAATAATTGCCGATTATTTATTGGAACGATAAATAGGATAAGAGATAGAATAAAAATAAATTTAGCTGTTTTCACTCTCACAATAGATGTATTCCTAGTAATTGTACAGATAGAATGTATTGCCCAAGGGTTATGG
>JUUF01000501.1 GCA_001058355.1 Carnobacterium maltaromaticum | reverse complement strand
TGCGAGATTTATGTCGAAATCATAATCGTTAGACTATCCTTTTATGGGATAGTCTTTTTTTGTTATTCCAAGCAAACGCTCTATTGAATTTCAAATATGGAGTGCTATAATGAAGGTAACAATAGTCGGTTAATAGTTTTCAATTTCATTGGAGGTGGTCTTTATGGACTTAGTATTACCAATGTTTCTGGGGACGTTTGCACTGATGGGAGTTGCCTTATATTTGTTTTACTGGCTCATCCAATTAGCCGTAAAACATGGAGTAGAATCTCAACAAAGGAAGTCACATTAACGGCTTCAGAAAAAAGAATTAGAGGTGGCGTGCCACCTCTATTTTCGTGGAGGAAGACAATGAAAGAAATGAACCATTTTGGCGTGTATGGAGTTTGTATTCGTGAGGGACGCATCCTTTGCATCCGTAAGACACGTGGGCCATACCGTGGGAGATTTGATTTGCCAGGAGGAACGCCAGAAGAAGGCGAAAGTCTGGTAGAAACATTGCGACGAGAAATGCTAGAGGAGACTGGATACAAAGTGTCTGCCATTCACCAAAATACGATTCGTGATGTGTTTGTGACCGTTCCCGGAATCGCTCGCGTTCATCATGAGTTTGTGTTATTTACGATTGATGTTGAAGAAAAGGGTGCTCAAACGGTAGAAGACTTCGTGACGAGCGAAGAGAAGAACGATTCGAAGGGGATTGTGTGGGTTCCACTTGAAGAAGTCAGCTTTACCAATGCATCTCCACTCGTGATAGAAGCCGCACGCCCTTCTGAGACATTCGAGGCGAAGCATTACGAACAATGGGTGATGTACGACGAAGATTTTATGAACTAAAATGAATTTAGCTATTTAAAGACTTCTGAATTTTTGTTACAATGAAGTTGAAGCATTTATTCATGTTTTTAGAACCCTTTTTTGAAAGGGGATTCAGGGAGGTATTATTAATGGAAGTTATTGTTGTAAAAACTCAAGAAGAAGGCGCATTAGCCGCTTTTGAGATTTTTAAACGCGCACACGGTGAAGGAGCGCAAGTGTTTGGACTAGCGACAGGCTCGAGTCCAATTGGGTTATATGAATTACTAAGAAATAGCGATTTAGATTTCTCAGATCGTATCTCAGTGAACTTAGATGAATATGTTGGATTAGCGCCAACGGATGAACATAGCTATCATTATTTCATGAAAGAGCAATTATTTAACGCAAAACCATTTAAACATAGCTATTTACCAGACGGATTGGCAGAAGATGTGGATGCAGAAGTTGTACGCTATGAAAACATTCTTCAAGAAAATCCAGTGGACTTACAATTATTGGGAATTGGAAGTAACGCGCATATCGGATTCAACGAACCTGGTACACCGTTCACACAACGCACGCATAAGGTTCATTTAACAGAATCAACCATCGAAGCTAACAAACGTTTCTTCGAAAAAGAAGAAGATGTGCCACGCTACGCTTATTCAATGGGATTACAATCGATTATGGATGCCAAAGAAATCGTATTAATTGCATTCGGACCTAAGAAAATCCATGCGATTAAAGGATTAGTGGAAGGACCAATCACAGAGGAAGTTCCAGCAAGTATCCTACAAAAACATCCAAAAGTAACTGTTATTTGTGATGAAGCAGCTGCAGCGTTATTAACAAAATAAAGAAATAGACAAGGCGTCTTGCGGGTAACGGAAGGCGTCTTTTTTTGTCTTCAAAAGGAGTGAAAATTAACAGTTATGTTAATTAACAAATATG
>JUUF01000050.1 GCA_001058355.1 Carnobacterium maltaromaticum | reverse complement strand
AGCCGGTGGATATTTATTTGTGGAGTAAGTTTCTTCTATATAGATTGTACCGAATAAAAGGGAACATTTTCTCTTAAGAAAATTCTTGACGTGTTGAAGGAGAAATGCTATTCTATTAGAGGTGCTTTTATACCTGATTCCTGATAAGTAATCAAATCAGTCGTGCTGACTGGTAAGAAGGCCATTTTATGAGACAGTGATGTCTTTTAATTTTTAACAAAAAATGGTCCGCCCGGAAGTGTGGACCAAGAAGAACCCGTTAGGGAAGGAGGAAGAGCTTAATGCCAACTATTAACCAATTAGTCCGTAAACCTCGTAAATCAGCAGTTGAGAAATCAGCTTCTCCAGCGTTAGGTAAAGGCTATAACAGTTTCAAAAAATCACAAACGAATACAAACTCTCCACAAAAACGTGGTGTATGTACTCGTGTAGGTACTATGACACCTAAAAAACCTAACTCAGCGTTACGTAAATATGCCCGTGTACGTTTATCTAACTTAATCGAAGTAACTGCGTACATTCCAGGTATCGGTCACAACTTACAAGAACACAGCGTTGTATTAATCCGTGGTGGACGTGTAAAAGACTTACCAGGGGTACGTTACCATATCATTCGTGGTGCTTTAGACACTGCAGGAGTTAACAACCGTATGCAAGGTCGTTCTAAATACGGTACTAAACGTCCTAAAAAATAATTTTAAAAAATAAAACACTCATTAAATGAAAGGAGGATTATAAATGCCTCGTAAAGGTCCTGTCGCAAAACGTGATGTTTTACCTGATCCAATTTATAATTCAAAATTAGTTACTCGTTTAATCAACCGTTTAATGGTAGATGGAAAACGTGGTAAAGCTGCAACAATCTTATATAACGCATTTGATATCGTTAAAGAAAAAACTGGAAACGATCCAATGGAAGTTTTCGAACAAGCAATGAAAAACATTATGCCTGTTCTTGAAGTTAAAGCTCGTCGTGTAGGGGGTTCTAACTATCAAGTTCCTGTTGAAGTTCGTCCAGACCGTCGTACTACATTAGGTTTACGTTGGTTAGTAAACTACTCACGTCTACGTGGTGAAGACACAATGGAAGTTCGTTTAGCTAAAGAAATTATGGATGCTGCGAACAACACTGGTGCTTCTGTTAAGAAACGTGAAGATACACATAAAATGGCTGAAGCGAACAAAGCGTTTGCTCACTATCGTTGGTAAGATTAAAAAGGTTTTTCAACCTTTTTGGTCTCACTTATTGTTAGAAATATAGAAAGAGGTGTAGAACGAAGATGGCAAAAAGAGAATTCTCTCTTGAAAATACTCGTAATATTGGTATCATGGCCCACATCGATGCAGGTAAAACTACAACGACTGAGCGTGTACTTTATTACACTGGTAAAATCCACAAAATTGGTGAAACTCACGAAGGAGCTTCACAAATGGACTGGATGGAACAAGAACAAGAACGTGGTATCACTATTACATCAGCTGCTACAACAGCACAATGGAAAGGTCACCGTATCAACATCATCGACACTCCAGGGCACGTGGACTTCACAGTTGAAGTAGAACGTTCTCTACGTGTATTAGATGGTGCGGTAGCTGTACTTGATGCTCAATCTGGGGTAGAACCTCAAACAGAAACTGTATGGCGTCAAGCTACAACATACGGAGTTCCACGTATCGTATTTGCAAACAAAATGGATAAAATCGGTGCTGACTTCTTATATTCAGTACGTACAATCCACGAACGTTTACAAGCAAATGCACACCCAATTCAATTACCAATCGGAGCTGAAGACAACTTCACTGGTATCATTGACTTAATCAAAATGAAAGCTGAAATCTATACAAATGACTTAGGTACAGATATCCAAGAAACAGATATCCCTGAAGATTTACAAGATTTAGCTGAAGAATGGCGTGAAAAATTAGTTGAAGCAGTTGCTGAAACTGACGAAGCTTTAATGGAACGTTATTTAGAAGGTGAAGAAATTTCAGAAGCTGAATTAAAAGAAGCTATCCGTAAAGCTACATGTGCGGTAGAATTCTACCCAGTATTATGTGGTTCTGCCTTCAAAAACAAAGGGGTACAATTAATGTTAGATGCAGTAGTTGACTACTTACCATCTCCATTAGATGTTCCTTCAATTAAAGGGGTAGACCCTAACACAGACCAAGAAGTAGAACGTCATTCATCTGATGAAGAACCATTCTCAGCATTGGCCTTCAAAGTTATGACTGACCCATTCGTAGGTCGTTTAACATTCTTCCGTGTGTACTCTGGTACTTTACAATCAGGTTCATACGTTAAGAACTCAACGAAAGGTAAACGTGAACGTGTAGGACGTATCCTACAAATGCACGCGAACTCTCGTCAAGAAATTCCAGAAGTATTCTCAGGAGACATCGCTGCTGCAGTTGGTCTTAAAGATACAACTACAGGGGACACATTATGTGACGAAAAAGCTGAAGTTATCTTAGAATCAATGGAATTCCCTGATCCAGTTATCGAGGTTGCTATTGAACCTAAATCAAAAGCTGACCAAGATAAAATGGGTATTGCTTTACAAAAACTTGCAGAAGAAGATCCAACATTCCGTGCTTACACTAACCAAGAAACTGGTGAAACAGTTATCGCTGGTATGGGTGAGTTACACTTGGATATCATCGTTGACCGTATGCGTCGTGAGTTCAAAGTAGAAGCTAACGTAGGTGCTCCTCAAGTATCTTACCGTGAAACATTCCGTGCTTCTACACAAGCTGAAGGTAAATTCGTTCGTCAATCAGGTGGTAAAGGTCAATACGGTCACGTATGGATTGAATTTACTCCTAACGAAGAAGGTGCTGGATTCGAATTCGAAAACGCTATTGTCGGTGGGGTAGTTCCTCGTGAATACATCCCTGCAGTTGAAGCTGGATTGAAAGACGCTATGGAAAACGGGGTATTAGCTGGTTATCCATTAGTTGACATCAAAGCTAAACTTTACGATGGATCATACCATGATGTCGATTCATCTGAAACAGCCTTCAAAGTTGCCGCTTCTATGGCATTGAAAGCTGCTGCTAAGAAAGCTCAACCTGCTATCTTAGAACCTATGATGGCTGTTGAAATTACAGTTCCTGAAGAATACTTCGGAGATGTAATGGGACACGTTAACGCTCGTCGTGGACGTGTTGAAGGTTCTGAAGTTCGTGGTAACGCACAAATCGTTAAAGGTATGATTCCTTTATCAGAAATGTTCGGTTACGCAACTACATTACGTTCTGCAACACAAGGTCGTGGTACTTTCAGTATGACATTTGACCACTATGAAGATGTTCCTAAGAGCATTGCAGAAGAAATCATTAAGAAAAACGGCGGTAACGGAGAATAATCTCTAGCACTGCACCCTATCAAATGAACTGAATCGACTGGTTATGTCAGTCATAACCAGTTGATTTTTAAGAGAGTTCTTTGGTATAATTACAATCGGTAGATACTGTTATAGAATCTAACAAAACTCAATTATTAGGAGGAATCATTTAAATGGCAAAAGAAAAATTTGACCGTTCAAAACCACACGTTAACATTGGTACAATCGGCCACGTTGACCACGGTAAAA
>JUUF01000500.1 GCA_001058355.1 Carnobacterium maltaromaticum | reverse complement strand
TTATAGAATCCGTTAGTCTTTGCGGAATCATCTTTATGCAACTACTTATTTTTTACTTTCCACTTTGTTAGTATTTTTTGTGCAAGTAACTAAAAGAGAATGCTACATTTCAACTAGCAAAGCTGTGCTGCACTAAATCCTCTTTACGGTTGTACAGAAAATCTAATACGGAGTTCTGCACGGAATCTATAGTAGCAACAATAGCGAG
>JUUF01000499.1 GCA_001058355.1 Carnobacterium maltaromaticum | reverse complement strand
GAATTAAGCAACAATTAGTTGCTTAATCCCTCCCTAAAATTCTTCATCAACTCTATTTGACAAAGAGCCGCAACAATTTGTTACTTAATTCCTTCTTAAATCTCCTCATCAAAACTAATTGAGAAAGAACGCTTCAATAATATAGAATTCTGGACACCTATCAATTCTTAAACTTTACTTTTATTGTTTAAAAAATTGATATAAATCTCTGGACGCTTCAATCCATGCCTTCCACCCTGGATGAACGGTATCGTACATGTAATATGGTTCATATTCCTTATCCCCTAAGTCGAAGATAGTATAACCATAAGATTGAACGATATTCGTCAACTTCTCACGATAGATTTTACGTTGTTCCGCATCCACTCCAATATAATCGTTCCACTTTCCATTAATCGGGAAGTTGATCACACGAACATCTAACCCAAGCTCTTTGGCAATTTCAAGTAACAATTCAAAATCGCTATACTCTGGAGAATCCGAATATTTATAGAAATAATCTTTTCCTTTTCGTTTCTCCATATTATTTTTGATGTTCTTATCGAAAGTATTGTTTTCTATTCCAAACTCATTATTATTTGTTCGCTCTTTAGCATCTGCTTCAGCATTTTTTAAGAGCTCATCCCAATTATAATCAGGTGTCACATCTCCTGAATAAGGACGAAGTTTCACCTTACTATAAATACTAAATTTTGTTTCTGTAATTAAATCAGATTTTTCAACATCCATTTTTACGAGAAATTCATCCCAAAAGTTTCCTTCTCCATCGATAAGCACACGCTTAAATCGTTCAAATCGTTCTTTTAAGACTGAATTATCTTTAGCTAATTCAATAGCTCTGTTAATCAACTTTGTCCGTGTTTCCAATTTCAGATTCTCGTTCTTTAATGCGTAATACATATGTTCTGTTGAAATACGACTGATGAACGCTTTTGGATCAATTCCATATTGATCAAACCACCCGAACGATTCACTGATAACCAACTTCTTATTGACAATACTATCTCCGATGGAACCAAGCGTAAACGCCTGAATTATATTTTGGAAGTTTCCTCCACCAATCGGCATAATATGAAAATCACGATAGTTAAATAAGCTTGTATAATGATACGGTTCATCGAATCCCACAGATAATTCAGAGGACCCTAGAACTACTAATGTATCTTTATCGATATTCTTTTCTAAAAGTTCTCTATTTTTAAACTTCGCGTAATTGAAATTATAACGAACCGTATTGTTTTCATCTGTTGTAAATTGTTGATTATAAATCTTAATCCCCATTACAATCAAGATTACGGTCACAATCGAAAGCACAAAGGCTAAGAGAAACGCCTTAATTTTCTTCATCTATAACCCATCCAATATCTTTTAGTGTATCTGTTTCGTTTTTCTTTCATTTGCCAACATTACAAAGCGATAAAGTCTTACATTCACTTTTAAGAATAATGCAGCAAGACGTCTTCCTTTTTGGAAGATTCGATTTCTAGCAATTTTCAATGCATTTTGTTTTAAATAACCACGTACAACTTTATATTCTTCTAATTTTTGATATTCCTCTACATGAAGTAACTTATCAAATATAAAGAAGTAAGCATATGATAATCTAAAAAACATTTCTTCCTGTAAATCAGGATATTGCTCTTCTACGTAACGACTAAATTTAGTGTAAATCTCAATATAATTGAAATCACGTTTGCTAAATGTAGATGTTGTAATACTATTTCCACGATGATAATAATAATAATATGGTTTAGTATTCACCACATATTTATGAGCCACTTGAATTAAATCAAAATGATAGAACGCATCTTCGTAAATCTTTCCTACTGGGAATTGCAGTTGAGCCGCAATTTCTTTTCGAATCAATTTATTACAAATACTTCCTGGTACTAATTTCCCAACAAGATATTCTTTCAAGAATTCGTCTGTGTTCATCACAAAATATAAGTCAGGATCTACACACTGCGGAGACTCTCCCGTTTCATAGACATTCATAATATTGCACACGGAAACGTCGGCATCTTCTTTTATCATTTGCCCATATAAACTTTCAATCATATGAGGATGAATATAATCATCTGAATCAAGGAAAAGGATGAATGCCCCACTTGCATGTTGCGAGCCAAAATTACGTGCATCTGAAAGACCTCCATTTTCTTTATGAAAAACTTTAATCCTTGAATCTGACTCTGCAAGAGTATCACATAAGTGACCACTACTATCCGTTGCACCATCATCAATCAATAAAATCTCAAGATGTGGGTAACTTTGATTTTTAATTGAGTCGACACATTTTTCTAAATACTGTTCAACATTGTATACAGGAACAATGACACTAATTAAATCTGACATAATTACCCTTTCTTCTTGAACACCTTATTTTTAATAGTTTGCAAACCACTAATAAAGATTTCGTCTTTAACAAGCGCTAATACAACAATATAGTATATGACACAAGACACAATCGTCGCCAAAATATTCACGAGTAGTGCTCCGTTAACAATCCATTCAATAGGATGGATAACAGAAATCAAATATGCAATGACAAAAAATCCACTTGCATACAGCATATATTTTCCTGTATGAATTAATAATTTACGCATTCTAAAGAGATTATTTCGTCGAATAAGCATCATATCTAACGCAATTACCACTAATTCAGCAATAATCGTCGTTACTATATAATATGCTGGATTTGCAATATGATTGTATGCCAATAATGAATTTAAAGCTAAGTTGATTCCCCCGCCAATAAAATAAATAACCGTTAGGCGGTTTTCATAGCCTTGAACGAAAATGATTTGATTTTCTAAAATTAAAGCTAATGCCCAAGGAGTCGAACGGAGAGCAAATAATATTACACTAGTTCCTGCATCTAAATAGCGCTCTCCAGCATAAAGAATCGTCGCATGTGGCCCTAATACAGCTAGACCAAAAGATATCGGAATAATACAGAACATAAAAATACGTCCGCCCTTATTTACAAGCTCATCATATGCTTTATAATCATTAATCCCTAGATAATATCCCAACCGTGGCACACTTACGCTAATCGCTCCACTGACAACCCCCGCAATGGAAAACACGAGAGTTTGAGCAATCGTATAATACGATACGTCCTCTGGTAATGCCACCGCAGAAAGGAACATACGGTCTAAGTACGTATAAAGCATTCCGGCGTTAGCAAGAAGTAAGATTGCTATTAACGGTTGAATAACGCGCTTCACTTCGAGCATAGATACTTTTACAAATTTGACTTCTCGCTTAATCCATAAGAAACTTGCTAGATAATTAATCATTGTCACAAGTGACATCACAAGCGCATAAGCAACAATATCATGTTCACTTCGTACAAATGCAAAAATAGAAACAAGCATTAAAATACGAATCGCTAAAGTTTTATACAAAATAAATGTATAGTTCTCAAACGCTTCGTTCATCCACTCAATATTTAAAAATTGAGCGAATACTTGGATAGCCATCACATAGTATAAAGTCTTTAAAAGCGGCGTTCCCTCCATCGAAAACGTGATTAAGAAGTACGCCAATGTTGTTACTAATGTACAGACTAACGAAATATAAAATAACAGCGAGAAAGTACGATTAATCGCATCTTTATCAGACTTCACCTTACTAATCGCACGAATACCATAGTTATAGATTCCTAATGTCGCAAACGGAATAAATAAACCGATAAACGTATTGGTAATATTGAAATACCCATAATCGGTTTTACTTAAAATACGTGCGATATAAGGACCTGTAATTAATGGGAACACAATATTTAATACACGTAGCATTAAATTCGCAATTGCATTCACTTTAATATTCTTCATAAGTCACACCTTTTTATCGTTTTTACCCTATCCTACACTATCTAAAGAAGTATCGATAGATGTTTTAAAAAATCAAAAGAAAAACTTAGTAATTCCTATTTTTCTTTCCAATAAGCTTTAATTCCATGGCTCTTATAGTCAATCTCTTCTTGAGAAGGAATTTGCATATAATTCCCATAAAATTGTGTTAGAAATTCATCATAATTTTTAGGGATTGGAACCATCATATCTTCAAATGGAGCCTCAATTAATTCTTCAAATATTCCAGCACGGAAGAAGTCTTTTCGTCCATCTTTACTACAACCAATTAAGCCTTCATATTGTCCTTTCGGATCACTATATTTTTTTACTAATCGATCAATTCGTTTTGCAAAATAACGTGGGTTCACAGCTCTTAATAAATACCACATAATTTTGCGACAGAGATCTTTTAGTTTACTATCTCCGTACTGCACATACGGTAATTTGATATAGGCAATCATTCTTAATGTCGCCATTAAGAGTCCCTTATCCGCAACTTTAAGATCATTCACACGATCCACAGGAAAGACATCTACGAATACACTCGTGTCATGAGGTTTCACTTTAATATTATCCTCAACTACTGTCCATTCATCGACAATCACGGCAAAGTTTTGGAAATACCAATCTGAAGAGTCATAATCTAACACTTTATATCGTTCATCCTTCAGCTCTTTCACAACGTTTAAAAAACGATCATAGTCTTCTCTATA
This sequence comes from Carnobacterium maltaromaticum, assembly GCA_001058355.1. Lineage (GTDB taxonomy): Bacteria > Bacillota > Bacilli > Lactobacillales > Aerococcaceae > Granulicatella. The sequence goes on along the minus strand of JUUF01000499.1, from coordinate 7,714 downwards.
AAGACAAATATCAATATCGTCATCCCAAGGAATGAATCCTTTATGACGAATGGCGCCCAAAAGTGTCCCATAATTAACAAAATAAGAAATGTCGTTTTCTTTACAGACTCGGTCAATAAATTTCAAAATATTCATTTGACTGTCTTTCAATTCTTCTTTTGATAGATACTGCTTCACTATACTTCCTCCTTAAATCGAACAACTAACCCATGTGGATTTACTTGTTTTTCAGCAGGGGGCAATTGCATATAATCCCCATATAATTGTGTTAAAATCACATCATATTCTTTCGGAACAGGATACATTTTCCCTTCAAATTCAGCTTCAATCGTTTCTTCAAACACTTCTGGAGCCATAATCTCTTGTTCTTTAGCCTTTGAAGCTAAAACACCCGCATATTTCCCGTTTGGAACAGTATTATTTCTGACTAACTTGTCAATTTTATACGCAAAATAACGGGGTGAAACAAAAGTAAGTCCTGTCCAACATATCGTACGAATAATGTCTTTTAATACACTATCCTTATAGACAATATTCTCATGTTTACTAAACGATAATAATTTAAAACTCTCTAAATCATATGTTTTTTTTACTAAAGAAAAATCATCAAAACGATCATATGGGAAAATATCAATAAAGATTCCCGTTTCATACGTCTTACGATTTCTTGTGTCCTCAACAACAGTTTTCGTATCTACGACTTTAATAAAGTTATTGTAATATTTCTCGTCAGTTTCTAGTGATAGAACCTTAAAACGGGGATGAGTAAATTCTTTTACAAAACGATCATAATTGTCTCTCGACATCATCAAATCAATATCATCATCCCAAGGAATAAAGCCTTTATGACGAATAGCTCCGATTAACGTTCCATAGTTTAAAAAGTATTCAATCTTATGTTCTTTACAAAACTCGTCGACTGCATCTAATAGTTCGATTTCGATTTGTTTAATTTCTAATTCTGATAAAGTTGTCAACACATTCTCTCCTTCCATAATCATCTCATTATATCATGAAATCATACTCTCAGCTATATAAATCAAAAAAACAGAAGGACAGGAATCCTTCTGTTTAAACATATTCTCTATTATTTAACCGCAATTATACCGACAAGTTCTTTATCGAAGTTTTGAGCTACTTGTAATTCTTTTTCAAGTTTCTTATAGCGAGAAATTCCTAACTCTTCAACGAATACCACTTTTTGTTCATTAGCATCGATTAGATCATTATTCTCAATGACCGTAACCCCTTCAAAGTTTACTTGATTTCTTAACTTTTCAAGTAATTCTTTATCTGATGAAGTAACTGCTACATTTCCATTTTTATTTTGAATAAATGATAGAACTTTTGCAACCTCTGCAACAGCTGCTACTTCGAATACTTTTTCAACACCGTATTGGTTGAAGTCACCTACACGATTTAAGGTTGGGTTAAAGAAGTATAATGCAAAGTTGATAAATAAGACAATCGCAATTGCAAGTATGAATAATGCTACTAATTGTGTCACTAAACGTTTAGCACTGAAGTTTGAAACTGTTTTTGATTCACCAACAAACTCTTGCGAATGTACTGTATCGAGTTTCGTAATTGTTACATTTGGAAATGTGTTTTTGTATGAATTTACTAATTGATCAATTTTCTTTTCAATCAATTGATTTAATTCTAAGCTTTTTGTCAATACTTTAACAGAAACCCCTGTTGAATCTCCAAGTGCATTATATATAATTTTTTGTTCCCAGAAGTTTGCATCTGAATTACGTAATTGTGTTTCATTACTTGAGATTTCGCCAGCAATTTTAGCTACTGTCTTACTGTCTACATCGTTAAATAAATATGGTCCAGTCATATTTGAGCTAATCAATTTCATGTAAAATTGACTGTATTGATTTTCGCTAGCAAAGTTTTCTGAACGAACCGTTCTATCTGGAGCATCGATTTTATAAACGATATATGAAGAATAACTTCCTTCTCCACTTACAACTGCAGTAGAGTTGATTGTTTTAAGTGATAGTGGCACTGCCATCGCTAAGAAAAGAACGATGAATCCAATCAAGTTCCATTTCTTATTTTTTACTGTATTTGCAATCAGATCAGCAAATGAATATTTTTCAAACATTAATATAACCATCCTTTGTATGTGAATAATAACCGACTCTCTTTACAAGCAACCCTGATACGATAAACAGAACTACTATAAAGAACCAAAACTGCATTGTAAATAAACTGTAGAAACTTTCTGTAAAGCTACTTCTTGGCATAAAGAAAAGATTTCCTAAAATCACAAGAGAAAGAATCACTCTTAGTGTTTTACTAGTATACATCGAATACACTAGAGAAACAAATAACATTCCTAGTAGAAGATTTGCAATAATTAAACCGATAAAGCCATAATCTGTAAAGACTTCAATTATGTAACTACTTCCGATTCCGTGTCCGCCAAGGTAATCTTTGTTCATCGCAATATAAGAAATATTATGCGCAAAACTATTACTTTCTAGCGCTAACTCAAGACTGTTTGATGTATTAGCAAACGGAGTAGTCCCCAGCAACACATTCCCAAGAGAACCTCGTGTAAAGTACTCAATAATCGGCCCGAAGGTAAAGTTTCTAAACTCCCTCGTTGGCAACGCTGAGTGATAAAGGTATCCCTTTGATAATGCTCCAAAACTCGTAGACTGCTTATATAAGAAGTCTAATAACAACCCCGAAATACTAGTTCCTTTTACAGAAGCACCATCACGAATATAGTTTAGTGCTCCCATCGCCAACATTAAAACAGGTGTCCCCGCTCCGAGTAAGAACTTCTCGAAGCGTCCAATCCATTTCTCATTCTTATCTGTATAGTGCCTCATAAAGAAATAAACAAATGAGAATACAATGGCAAGAATGAACGGATTCCGTGTTCCAATCAGTAAATGAATAGCATTCGCACCAATATACAATAGTAATACGAATAATGATTTTTTCTTGCTTGGTTTTGTCGCTAAGTACGTACAAAGCGCGAAAAACATAAACGCTGATAATAAATACGTAAAGTATGGTAATTTACTTTGGAAATTCGCGTAATAACCATAATACGTTGTTTGACGTCTAAACATATATCGTTCTACTAAACGCAACACATAGAATGGATACGTAAAGAGAAATGCGATAAATGAGACCCGTTGTAATTTATCGATGAAACGTTGATTTACTGGTTTATCCACTGTTTTTTTCGGTCTTGTAGCCATCCATCGTCCAATCATTCCACCAATGATAATTGCTACAATACTGATAGCAATCGCTGTGAACGAAAACTGATACGTATCTTTCGAGTACTCTTGAAGAATTCCATTATTCATATAATAAATGATTGGCCGGTTAAACAAGAATATTCCAATCATTAATAGAAACATAAAATGGATAATGTAGTATTTTAAATCGAGTAAACAATAGATAATCGCAGTCACATATAAGAGAATCACTGCACCCAATTGCAATACTATATTTGACTGAACACTCGCTACGATAAAGATAATCCCGGAGATAAGGGCGCTCAGTACAACAACGAAAAATAATAAACCTTTTAAACTAATTGTCGATTTTTTCATTTTCTTCCCTTTCTAACATCTCCAATATCTGTTTCATTTGCGCTTCTACTGTGAAGCTTTCAATATAAGCATCCATCGCTTTTGTATCAACAGATGCATTCATTCTTTCATTTAAAGCAGCCACTGCTTCTTCATCCGTTTGGATAATGGTTCCAAACTGTCCGTTTCCACTCAGCTCCTCTGCTCCACCAACATCAGTCGAGACAAATGGTTTTCCAAGCGTCAATGCTTCCACAAAGGCTCCAGAAAAACCTTCTTGTTGAGACATTGAAAGAAGTACTTTTGCACGTTTCAACACGGGATATGGATTTTTCTGATAGCCTAGAAAATGAACTCTTTCTTCCAATCCTAATTCGGCAGTTCTTTCTTTTAATTGTGCCTCCTGATCGCCACTCCCAATAAAATAAATGTGGGCTGTCGGCCTTACCTCGAGTAATTGATGAAAAACTTCGAGGGCTCTATCAGTCCCTTTCTTTGATTCTAAGCGACCAATGACTGCAATACTATTTTCCTCGACAATTTCTTCATAAGGCTCATTAGACTTTCGAACGATTTCATCAAAGTTATAACCATTATAAATCGTCACAATCTTCTCTTTAAACTCTGGATAGACGGTTTCGATCGACTCTCTTGTTTTCTTGGAGATTGCAACGATATTATTGGCAGTTTTTAAATGTCGACGATGATTTTCTCGGTAAGTTGCATTTTCTGGTTTTAAGAACTCTTCGATACTTCCATGGATCCATGCAATCTTCTTCACTTCTGGTCGTTTAGAAAAAGGAAATGCCGGATTCATAATTGTAAACGAGATTTCAATATCATATTCATCTTTAATCAGATGATTGCGAACAAGGTCTGGAAACCAGATTCTAGTTCTCCATAGTAATGCTTCGACAAAACGTGAATGTTTTCTAACCTTATAAGGTTTTAGAATTCGAACGCCTTCTGGAACAGGTTCATACCCCTTATCAAAGTGTTCGATTTCTAAAATATCAACGTCATATTTTTCTAAATCTAAATGATTAACGATTGTTGAGAGGATTTTTTCGGCTCCTCCGCCAAGAGAAAAGGACCATAAATAAACAAGAATTTTTTTCTTATTTCCCATAATACTCCCCTTTGTATTTCTCATATCCATTTTCAAGATCGACAAATAATGCATCATGATGTGCAACTTGTTTATCTGCTGGAGGTGGTGTCATGTAATCACCAAATGCTGTTTTTAAGTAAGCATCGTATCCAACTGGAATTGGCATTTCTGTTTGTTCAAATGGTACAAATAATGCAGACTCAAAGCTTTCAATTGGATATTTATTCTTCATATATCCAGGCCCTGCACAAAGTTCAGTGATCCCATCACTTTCTTCACGCGTGTACTTTGTCATCTCGCGCTGCGCCTTGCTCCAAATTTTATAGCGTAATGAACGCGTTGGGACTAATCCTAATAAGAATAAGCTTCCCCATTTCATCAATCCACCATGTTTTTCAGGGATTGTTTGAGCACGGAACAATGAGTAAATCAATGCCCAACGAACTTGTTTCTTACGTGCTGATTCTGATTTTGGATAATAATCTAGTGGCAGGATATCAATTGCTAAACCATGCGGTACGTCTAAGTCCGCTTGATAAGGTTTCACGCAAGTCGTTTCTTTATCACGAATCGTCACAAACAAATTACGGTCTAAGTAATGTTCGTCACTGTTTGACATCACATAACGCGCGTCTGCTTCTTTTGGCCACAATTCGATGAGTTTTTCATAATCTTTTCGTGGCATAAAGAAATCTAAATCATCATCCCAAGGGATAAATCCTTTATGGCGAAGTGCTCCAATGGCCCCACCACCGCATAAATAACATAATAATTCATGTTGCTTACAAAATGACACAAAGTATTCCGCCATCTCTAAACATTTCTCTTGTAATGGTTCCATGTTTTCCTCACTTTCTAAATATCCCATTTAGCCACTGTTTTAAATGGCGTTAATTTATCTTCCTCGAAGAAATGATAAATATCTTTCATCTCTTGAATTGGATTTGATTCAAAAATAATTAAGTTCAAACGTGCATGCACTTTTGGATCTGCCATAAATTGAACAGCCTCTTCAAAATCCTTGCGACCTGAACGAGAGCTTCCAACCCATGTTAATCCTTTTTCAAGAATGTCACGTGTGTTTAATGGTACTTCAAACTCGCTAACTCCCATCATGACAACCGTACCTTGAGGTTGAATATGACGGATAATTTCACGATATGCATCTTGAGTTCCGCTACCGCCCACACATTCAATGGCGTGGTCGAATGTAAAGTCTTCTGGAAGATTGCTCACATCATATACTTCATCTACAAATGAGAATAGACGTAACTTCTCAGGATCTTTACCAACAATGATAATCGTAGAGTCTGGGAATTTTGCTTTTGCAATCGTTGCTACAACATAAGCTAAACTTCCTGAGCCCCATACGACGATACGGTTACGACGGCTATGTGCTACTTTGTCAAAACGGCGAAGTCCATGAACGCCGACTGACACAAATTCAGAAATGGCAGCGACTTTATCTGGCACATCTTCGTATTTCACTACACGGTCGATTGGAATCGTCACAAATTCGCGCATGAATCCATCATGACCACTTGAACGGAAGTATGTTCCATTCACGTAGTTTTCGTAAAATTCAGTGTTATGATCAAAGTCACGTGGTGGTTGGTTTGGAATCATCACCACATGATCGCCTGGTTTATACGTTCCTGTAGGGTCCGCAACAACGATCCCACAACATTCATGAATCAATGCCATTGGTAATTTCTTCTGCAAAATTTTAGCAGGACGTGTTCCTTGGAAGTAACGTTGGTCAGCATGACACAAAGCTAAGTAGTTTGGTCGAACCACCACAGTATCTTCTTCATAGAATGACACATCTTCATATTTAATTGAGAAAAACGATGGACGAATGAGTTGATACACTCGATTAATCATTTTAAATCTCTCCTAACATCGCTTGCGCAATTTTCAAATCTGTTACTGTTGTAATTTTAATGTTTGAGTATTCACCCTCGACAAGAGCTACTTTCACATCATTAACCACAAACACTTTACATGCATCCGTCAAGATTTCTTTGACATCATCTGTTAGGCTATCATACAAGTCTGTAAATGCTTGAATCTTAAATGTTTGAGGTGTTTGTCCTTGATACATATGCGTTCTGTTTGGAATAGAAGAAATCACTTTTCCATCAACCGATTCTACAATTGTATCATTGGCCATCACTACAGTATCCGCAACGTCATAGTTCTTCATCGCTTCAATATTGTCGACAATCATACGATAAGAAACGAACGGACGAACCGCATCATGCGTAATCAATACATCTTCAGGTGAAAACGATCCGCTATTTTTGATGTCCGCAATAATACTTAAGATGCTATCATTACGATTTCCACCACCGCTAACGACACGGATTTTGTCTTTATTTGTCAAAATATGTTTGTCTAATAAATCATTGAAGTAGCTCACCCAGTTTGGATGGACAGCTACATAAACAACATCTACATCTGGAACAAACAAGAATTTTTCCACTGTGTGAATAATAATTGGTTTGTTTCCTAATGGTAGAAATTGCTTTGGCATTTCTTGGATTCCCATACGAGTTCCGGTTCCACCGGCTAAAATCCCAGCATAAATCATTTTATACACCTCTTATTTCCCCTATTAAGGAGTTGTTAAATAATATAAATCTTCTCTTTGTTGTAGTAATGGATATGTTTGAACAGTTGGTTGTCCCATTAACTTACGGATTGAATTGCTTACTCCAAGCAACACCTCATCCGTTGCATATGAGTAATAGATTTGCTCTCCTGCATTGTTTGTTAATAATAACTGTCTTTCTTCGATAAAGGTTTGTGTTAAATTATTTCCTGTGATAGCAGGACCATAAGTGTTTTTAAGGGCCATCACTTGTCCAATTGGCAAGTCCGTTTTCACGTTTTTACTTACCGCATTCATTAATTGCTCGAAGTTTGTAACAGAATTAAATGTCATCAATTTCTTAACGAGTTCTTCGATAACGATACGTTGACGTTTTTGACGACCTGTATCTCCTTCTGGATCATCATAACGCATACGTGC
>JUUF01000498.1 GCA_001058355.1 Carnobacterium maltaromaticum | reverse complement strand
TACTATTGCTCGATGAACCATTGTCAGCGTTAGACTTAAAACTTCGTACAGACATGCAATATGAACTTCGTGAATTGCAACAACGTCTAGGAATCACATTTATCTTCGTAACGCATGACCAAGAAGAAGCCTTAGCGATGAGTGATGAAATCTTCGTTATGAGCAAAGGGGAAATCGTTCAATCAGGAACACCAGTAGATATTTACGATGAACCAATCAACCGTTTCGTTGCGGACTTTATCGGTGAAAGTAATATCGTTGACGGGGTTATGAAAGAAGACTACCTTGTAGAGTTCGTTGGTAAAGAATTCGAGTGTGCCGATGCTGGTATGCGTCCAAACGAAAAAGTTGAGATCGTGATTCGTCCAGAAGACTTAACATTAACATCGATTGAAAAAGGAAAATTAACAGTTGAAGTGGATACGCAATTATTCCGCGGAGTTCACTACGAAATCATCTGCTATGACGAAAATGGCAACGAATGGATGATTCACTCAACTCGTAAGGCAGAAGTTGGATCAAAAGTGGGCTTATACTTCGAACCGCAAGATATCCACGTAATGCGTTTTGGAGAAAGTGAAGAAGACTTCGACGCTCGTTTAGAAAGCTACGAAGACGAGGTAGAAGAAAATGACTAAACAATCGCGTCTATTATTTTCCATTCCATACTTTATCTGGTTGTTATTATTCGTAGTAACGCCACTTGGAATGATTTTTTATAAATCATTCTTCGACATCAATGGTCAAGTAACACTTGGAAACTATACGAATTATTTCGCGTCAGGAAACTACTTAGAAATGACATTCAACTCTGTGTGGTACGCATTTCTAGTAACACTTGTAACGCTATTCGTGAGTTATCCAACAGCACTTTTCCTAAGTCGTACAAAACATAAACAATTATGGCTTTTATTAATCATCTTACCAACATGGGTAAACCTACTATTAAAAGCCTATGCATTTATTGGAATCTTTAGCCAAACAGGAACAGTGAACAACTTCCTTTCATTATTCGGATTGGCGCCACAAGAATTCCTATTCACTGACTTCAGTTTCTTAACGGTAGCAGCGTATATCGAGTTACCATTTATGATTTTGCCAATCTTCAACTCTATCGAAGAGTTGCCAAGTTCACTCATTGCGGCAAGCCGCGACCTTGGGGCAACAAAATGGGATACGTTTAGACGCGTTATCTTCCCATTAACAATGAACGGAGTGCGCAGTGGAGTACAAGCCGTATTTATTCCATCACTCTCACTCTTCATGTTGACTCGTTTAATTGGAGGAAACCGCGTGATTACACTTGGTACAGCCGTTGAACAACATTTCTTAGTAACGCAAAACTGGGGAATGGGTTCTACAATCGGGGTTGTATTGATTGTAGCAATGATTATTTTAATGTTTATTACAAGAGACCGTAGAAAAGGAGGCGTATCAGAATGAAATTAGAAAATAATAGTAAGTGGAGTAATTTTTACTTAGTGTTTGTATTTGTAGTCTTATATGCGCCTATTTTCTACTTGATTTTTTACTCATTTAACAGTGCTGGTAGCATGAACGGATTCGAGAGTTTCACACTTGACCACTATAAAGCCGTTCTTGCTGACACACGTTTAATCGGAATTGTGCTCGATACATTAATTCTTGCACTCTTATCTTCATTAATCGCGACTGTGATTGGAACACTTGGAGCTATCATGATCCATTACATCCGTTCAAACCGTCGCAAACAAGTATTATTAGGCTTTAACAATATTTTGATGGTATCGCCAGACGTTATCATCGGTGCCAGCCTTTTAATTCTCTTTACAGTGGTTGGATTCAAACTCGGCTTTATGTCGGTATTACTTGCGCACATCGCGTTTAACATTCCAATCGTTGTACTAATGGTTTTACCAAAATTATCAGAAATGAACCCATCGATGATTACAGCGGCTCGTGACTTAGGAGCAACAAGCTCACAAGTATTAACACGCATCGTTTTACCAGCAATTACACCAGGAATTCTAAGTGGATTCTTTATGGCATTTACGTATTCATTGGACGACTTCGCCGTGACATTCTTCGTAACAGGAAATGGATTCTCAACGATTGCCGTTGAAATCTACTCACGTGCGCGCCAAGGAATCAGCTTAGAAATCAATGCCTTAAGTACATTGATGTTCCTATTCTCATTATCACTCGTAATTGGATATTACTTCATTCAAAAATTCCAACAAAAACGATTGAATGGGAAGGCTTCAGAGAGTGACCTATTGAAAGGAGTCACACTATGAAGCGACTAACGATGTTAATCGGGACGATCGTAGTTTCTTGCCTAGTGTTGTTTGGAATGCGTAAGAATTTTGAAACAGCAACGGCAGGTGACCCTCAAACCATTATCGTATATAACTGGGGAGACTATATCGACCCAGAACTTATTACACAATTTGAACAAGAAACAGGTTATAAAGTTATTTATGAAACGTTCGATTCAAACGAAGCCATGCTGACAAAAATTAAGCAAGGTGGAACGAACTACGATATCGCCATTCCAAGTGAGTATACAATCCATAAAATGGTCGAAGAAAACTTACTTGAAAAATTAGATTATTCAAAAATCAAAGGGATGGAACATATCGACCCACGTTTCTTACATCAATCCTTTGACCCTGATAATTCATACAGCATTCCTTATTTCTGGGGAACGCTAGGAATTGTTTATAATAAGAAAGTTTATCCAGAAGGAATGATTAGCGAGTGGCGCGATTTATGGAATGCGGATTTAAAGGATTCCATTCTATTTATTGACGGAGCTCGTGAAATGATGGGGATTGCTTTACAAACACAAGGCTATTCTCTTAATGAAAAAGACGTAGCCATTGTTAAAGACGCTGGTAAATTCTTGAAGACATTGATGCCAAATGCAAAAGCGATTATAGCTGATGAAATGAAGACATATATGATTCAAGGAGAGGCCAACATAGCCGTCACTTTCTCAGGGGAAGCTTCTAAAATGTTGAGTGAGAATGAAGATTTAGCCTATGTGGTTCCAAGCGAAGGAACGAACTTGTGGTTTGATAATATCGTTATTCCAAAAACGGTTGGTAACAAGGAAGGCGCGTATGCGTTTATCAATTTCATGTTGCGTCCGGAAATCGCAGCGAAGAATGCTCAGTATGTTGGTTATGCAACTCCTAACAAGGATGCGATAGCGCTCTTGCCAGAAGACATTACTTCGGATGAGAGCTTCTATCCGAGTGAGGAAGCGATGGAAAAAATGGAGGTTTACGAGAATTTAGGAACCGACCTATTATCGCTTTACAACGACCTCTTTTTAGAGGCCAAGATCTTTAGAAACTAAGAAAAGCCGAGACACGCTCTCGGCTTTTTTGTGCAAAAAAATAAATAAAGGAACTTCGTTCCTTTGAAATTCGGGTGCAGGAATAAAAGAAGAGAAAATGGAATAGAGTTTAATTCGCCTTTAAATCCTACGGATATCTTCATAGTAG
>JUUF01000497.1 GCA_001058355.1 Carnobacterium maltaromaticum | reverse complement strand
TTTACGGGGGTCAGTGCCTACCTGTAGCTTCATTCTTTCATATTGTTATTGTTATTTTTCATTTCTTAACTTCGTAATGAAGTGTTCGATACGATCTAACGCTGTCTTCAAGTCTTCGATTGAGTAAGCGTAAGAGATACGTAGGAATCCTTCCCCTGAGTCCCCAAAGGCTGTTCCTGGAACAACGGCTAAACGTTCTTCCTCTACTAAGCGCATTGCGAATTCTTCAGAACTCAAACCGAATTGAGAGATATTTGGGAAGATGTAGAAAGCTCCAAATGGTTCAAAGCAAGGAATACCTAAGTCTTTGAAACGTTTCACCAAGTAACGGCGACGTTGGTTGTAGCTATCGCGCATTTCTGCAATATCATCATCTGAATTACGAAGCGCATCCACACCCGCATATTGGCTAAGTGTTGGAGCTGACATAATCGCAAATTGGTGAATTTTATACATTTGTTCCATGATTGGCGCTGGAGCTAAGGCATACCCAAGTCTCCATCCAGTCAT
>JUUF01000496.1 GCA_001058355.1 Carnobacterium maltaromaticum | reverse complement strand
CAATTGTCCAACCATTTTTTGTTTATACTTCTTTTTGACCATATGCGCAAATATCGAGTAATGGGCAACTTGCACATTTCGGTTTTCTAGCAGTACAGTGATATCTTCCAAAGAAAATCATCCAATGATGGGCTTTCCCCCATAATTCTTTTGGTAACTTTTTACAAAGTGTATCTTCTACTTCTAGAACTGATGCTGATTGCTTAACCATTTGGAGTCGTTTAGAAATACGTTCTACGTGAGTATCTACTGCAAACGCAGGCAATCCAAACGCGACGCTTAACACGACATTCGCAGTCTTTCGCCCAACTCCAGCAAGTTGCACCAACTCTTCTCTTGTGCGTGGAACTTCTCCGTTAAATCGTTCAACCAGTTGCTGTGCGCAAAGACGAATATTCTTTGCCTTATTCCTGTAAAGACCTAAGGATTGAATACACTCAATCACCACTTCTTCTTCACTATTCGCTAAAGCATGCGCATTTGGATAAATCGCAAAGAGTTTTGGAGTGACTTTATTCACTCCTTTGTCGGTTGCTTGCGCACTTAAAATAGTTGCAATCAGCAATTGAAACGGCGTCTGGTGGTCCAGTTCGCAATGCGCATCTGGAAATAGTTTTTGCATTTCGAGTACTGCTTGTAATGTTTTTGCTTTTGATAACATCTTATCTCTTCACCCAATTCACTAATGGAACTGATTGACTAGCAGTTTCATTTGGTTTTACGTCTACTTGTGCATTCTTCGTGCGAGTTTCAGACGCTGCTAATTGTTGCGCAGATTGAATCCCTTTGTTCTTCCACGCCAGTAAAATACGGTCAATATATTTCACATTATGCGCTTGATTTAAGACGGCTTCTTTTAAAGCTGCTACGATTAATTCCTGTGGATACTTGTCGTTATGAATCCATCCAGAAATCATCTCAATTTCAAATCCACTTAATTGGCGATTGAATTCTTGTTCGATCAACGACAGCACATTGACATCTTTTCGCGACATCTTTTCAACACTAAAAGAGTTTTGCTTAAATAACACTTCTAGTTGACGAAGAAGCGGTTTAAAGCTGTAGTAATCCACTTTTTTTCCGTCTTGTGCTTCGCGCTGTTTAATCTCTAACACTTGTCGATCCATTAAATGTTGAATAATGCTAAACAATTGTCTTTCGTCGACTCCAAATTGTTGACAGGTTTCTCGAATATTTAACACAAATGATTCTTCTGGATGTCGTTGCATTAACCATGCAATTAATAAGCATTCATCTGCAGTCAATTGCAATTTTCGGTAATTTTGAAGTAATGCATTTGGAACAGACGTGCTGCCACTATAAATCCAATGTTCTTGGAATGTTAATGCCATTTTTTGACCTCCCTCTTTTAAAAAAGAGCCAACGACTCATGTCAGCGGCTCTTTCATATTCTTTTTATTATGGGTAAATACGGTTTAATAAACGTGGGAATGGAATTGCTTCACGAATATGTTTCGTACCGGCTACAAATGTTACCATACGTTCTAAACCAAGACCGAATCCTGAGTGAGGAACTGAACCATATTTACGTAAATCTAGGTAGAATGCATAGTCATCTGGATTTAATCCATTTGATTTAATTCTGTCTAATAATTTATCGTAGTCAGTTTCACGCTCACTACCCCCGATAACTTCTCCGTATCCTTCTGGAGCAAGTAAGTCCGCACATAGTACACGACTTTCATTTCCAGGAACTGGTTTCATGTAGAAAGCTTTAATTTCAGTTGGATAGTTGATTACGAATGTTGGCACTCCAAAGTGATTTGAAATCCAAGTTTCGTGTGGTGAACCGAAGTCATCACCATGTTCTAAGTGTTCGTAGTCAGTATCTTCATCGTTTTCGTGCGCTTGTAATAAGTCAATCGCTTCATCGTATGTGATACGTTTGAACGGTTCGCTAATATATTTCTTCAATAATTCAGTATCACGTTCAAGAGTTTCTAACGCATGAGGTGCACGGTCTAATACACCTTGAATTAACGCTTTAACGTATGCTTCTTGTAAGTCTAATGACTCGTCATGTGTTAAGTATAAATACTCAGCATCCATCATCCAGAACTCAGTTAAGTGACGACGAGTTTTAGATTTTTCTGCACGGAATACAGGGCCGAAGTCGAATACGCGACCGAATGCCATTGCTCCTGCTTCTAAGTATAATTGACCAGATTGTGTTAAGTACGCTGGATCTCCGAAGTAATCTGTTTCGAATAATTCAGTTGAATCTTCTGCCGCATTTCCTGAAAGAATTGGGCTATCGAATTTAATGAATCCATTTTTATCAAAGAACTCGTATGATGCGTAAATAATCGCATTACGAATTTCCATAATAGCATGTTGTTTTGTTGAACGTAACCATAAGTGACGGTGGTCCATTAAGAAGTCAGTACCATGCTCTTTTGGAGTAATTGGGTATTCATGACTCTCACCGATTAACTCAATGTCTTTTACTAATAACTCATATCCTAATTTAGAACGAGTATCTTCTTGTACAACACCTGTTACGAATACAGAACTTTCTTGAGTTAATCCTTTTGCTAATTCAAAAGTTTCTTCATTTACATCAGCTTTCACTACAATTCCTTGGAAATAAGCTTTTCCATCACGTAATTGTAAGAACGCGATTTTACCGCTTGAACGTTTGTTAGTTACCCAAGCGCCAATGGTAACGGTTTGTCCAACGTAATCTTTTGCTTGATTCATTGTTATAGTTTTCAAAATATCACTCTTCCTTTACTTATATGATTCAATAAATTCCTTAATTCGATTAGCGGCTTCTCTTAATTCCTCTTCGCTATTAGCACAGCTGAGTCTTAGGAAACCGTTGCATCCAAAGTTCTCTCCGGATACTGTTGCAACCCCTGCTTCTTCGAGTAGTTTTAGAGCAAATTCTTCTGAAGAAGCTACGCCTACGATATGCATGGCTACTTTCACATTCGCGAATAAGTAGAACGCTCCTTTAGGCTTCTCACACTTAATTCCTTGAATGTCGTTTAATAATCCATGAAATACGTCGATTCTTCTTTGGAACTCGTCACGCATTTCTTTTTTAGACGCTTCAACATCTTCGTCGAAAGCGCGAATTGCTGCATATTGTACAACCGCAGCAGGGTTACTTGTTGTGTGACTTGTTAAGTCATTTAAAGCTCTAATGATTCGTTTGGGACCGAATACATATCCAAGTCTCCATCCAGTCAT
>JUUF01000495.1 GCA_001058355.1 Carnobacterium maltaromaticum | reverse complement strand
TTTAGCAGCTTCATCGATGTTTGGACGGATGATATATAAAATCTCGTATTTTGATGTTTGACTCATTGACTGTCACCTCCTTATGGACTTTTGGCCTACTGAATTTCAGTAAGCAAGGAGAGTATCATTTCTAATACTCACGTTCAATCATTATAGCAAACAAAGCTATAGAATGCAACAGAAATCCGCGCTGCAGAGGTGCTCAGGAAAATTTGTGAGTAGTAAAAAAAGTTTCAATATATCATATCTGATATGTAGCATATATGTTACAATTGGCTTATAAAGGAATTAGGGGGATAAAGAGAAAATGGTGGATTATTTAAAGCGGCTTTTTGACCGTCTTGACGCGAAATATGAGACTTTTAGAGATGATTTTGAAGCAGAATATTTTTTGCAGAAAAATGCTTTAACGATGATCAGACTTCGGAGGGACTCTGGACTGACACAAACGGAATTCGCTAGAAACGCCGGTATGACGCAAGGAAATCTCTCTAGACTCGAAAAAGCAAATTATAATCCGACGCTCGCGCATCTTCAAAAAATTGCGAGTAAAAATGGGTATGATTTAGACATTCGTTTTAAGAAAAAGAAGCGATAAATACGATGAAATCAACAAAAACAGCTCCTACAGCCAAAAACTGTAGGAGCTATTATTTTTTAAAATTTATCCCCAAACTTCACGAACGATTTCGTCGATGAGTTTTAATTTATCCCATTGGGCTTCAATCGTTAAGATATTACCTTCTTCCGTAGAAGAGAACCCACATTGAGGGCTGAGGCATAATTGTTCAAGAGGAACGTACTGACTCGCTTCTTTAATACGAGC
>JUUF01000494.1 GCA_001058355.1 Carnobacterium maltaromaticum | reverse complement strand
AATAAAATTTTGTTTTTCATGATGATTGTTCTCCTTAACAAATTTATTATACTTGTATTATATCACACATGAATTAAAAATCAACTAGGAAAATTTTTGGCTAAAAAGAGGGACGATAGAACATAACAAAAGAGACTAACCATAGCGATTAGTCTCCGTTATTTAATTATTGATTATTTCCCAGGAGTTTTTGGATCTAA
>JUUF01000493.1 GCA_001058355.1 Carnobacterium maltaromaticum | reverse complement strand
ATTACCAAACACTGGTTCAATTCGTGACGCTTACTGGGTATTATCAGCAATCTTCGCTACAATTGGTGCAATCGTATTTGTAACAAATAAAAAAGCTGAAGAAAAATAATTTAAAACGTAAATTTTAGACGAGCAGGTTTTCCTGCTCGTTTTTTTGTGTTCTTATCTCTAAAAATGAACGTTACGATGTAAGTTGTGTATATTGTTCGTAAAATTATACAAAGCAACACGTTAAACAGTTGCTTTTTCAAAATAAAAACAGTAAAATCATAACTATCCTAACAAATGGTTTAAGAATGTACGGTTTTTGACCTAAGTTGGAGTTGCATTTATTTCTGTTGATTATTTTTAAGGAGGACTTATGAAAACATTAGAAGAACGTATTCTAAAAGATGGCTATGTTTTAGGCGAAAACATCCTTAAAGTGGATTCTTTTCTGACTCACCAAGTGGATTTGAACTTGATGAAAGAAATCGGAAAAGTCTTTGCGGACAAGTTTAAGGACGCTGGTATTACAAAGGTTGTAACGATTGAAGCATCTGGAATTGCACCAGCGCTTTATACTGCGGACGCGCTTGGGGTTCCGATGATTTTTGCGAAGAAATCAAAGAACATTACGATGAACGAAGGCATCCTCACTGCTGAAGTTTACTCATTTACAAAACAAGTCTCAAATACTGTCTCTATCGCAAGTAAGTACCTTTCCCAACAGGATAAAGTCCTCATCGTCGACGATTTCCTAGCGAATGGACAAGCTGCTAAAGGACTCGTGGAGATTGTCGAACAAGCTGGCGCGAAAGTGGAAGCCATCGGAATCGTGATTGAAAAATCATTCCAAGATGGACGTGGCCTCTTAGAAGAAACAGGCATCCCAGTCTTTTCACTAGCACGCCTAGAACGTTTTGAAAATGGACAAGTCGTATTTAAGGAGGCAGACTTATAATGCAACAACAAGAAAAACACCCACAGGCCATGGTGCTTGGACTTCAACATTTATTAGCGATGTATTCTGGTTCGATTCTTGTACCAATGATGATTGGGAAAGCTCTCGGATATAACACAGAACAATTAACGTACTTAGTCTCAACTGACATTTTCATGTGCGGTTTGGCGACATTTTTACAATTGCAATTAAACAAATATTTCGGTATCGGCCTTCCAGTCGTATTAGGGGTAGCCTTCCAATCGGTGGCACCGTTAACCATCATCGGTCAAAACCATGGTAGTGGAGCGATGTTCGGGGCGCTAATCGTGTCCGGGATTTTCGTCGTTCTCATTTCTGGCGTCTTCTCGAAACTCGCACGCTTCTTCCCAGCCATCGTTACTGGCTCGGTGATTACGACAATTGGTTTGACGCTTATTCCGGTCGCTATCGGAAATATGGGGGGCAATGTTCCAGATCCAACAGCGGGTAGCCTAATCTTGTCACTCGTCACAGTTGCCATTATTTTAGTCATCAACATCTTTACAAAAGGCTTCTTTAAATCCATTTCTATCTTAATCGGATTAGTGATTGGGACAACTCTTGCAGCATTCATGGGCTTAGTAGACTTTGCCCCAGTAGTCAAAGCGCCTTTTGTACACGTCCCAACAGCCTTCTATTTTGGAATGCCAACGTTCGAATTCACTTCAATTTTCATGATGTGTATTATCGCGATGGTTTCCATGGTTGAGTCGACAGGGGTGTACTTAGCACTTTCTGATATTACGAATGATCCAATCGATGAAACGCGTCTTCGCAACGGTTACCGTGCGGAAGGCTTAGCCGTGTTACTCGGCGGTATTTTCAACACATTCCCGTATACAGGATTCTCTCAAAACGTGGGGTTAGTGAAAATGTCAGGCATCAAAACACGTCTTCCAATCTACTACGCAGCAGGCTTCCTTCTATTATTAGGACTTCTTCCAAAATTCGGCGCCTTAGCACAAATCATCCCTGATCCAGTCATTGGTGGGGCAATGATTGTGATGTTTGGGTTCGTATCTCTTCAAGGGATGCAAATGCTCGCTCGTGTGGATTTTGCAAATAACGAACACAACTTCTTGATTGCAGCGGTATCGATTGCAGTCGGTGTCGGCTTTAATAATAGTAATTTATTCAATAGCCTCCCAACAGAATTTAGCATGTTCTTCAAAAACGGAATCGTTATGGCCAGCATCCTTGCCGTCGTCCTCAACGCGATTCTCAACCGTACGAAGAAATAAATAAAATTCGTTATCTCCATTTCTAAGAGAAGGTCTCCCCACCTTCTCTTTTTTCTATTCTCCCTTAAAGTTTCCTTGTCTCCAGTGGGCCCGCCTCCTGAAATTGTTCAAAGTATCCAAGCACTCAAAAACTACAAGAAGCAAAACCAAAACCATTGTGGAGCGAAAAATAAACTCAATTCAGTTGGATTTCTTCATAGATGATTTCGAAGAAGCTTGCGGATTTTATA
>JUUF01000049.1 GCA_001058355.1 Carnobacterium maltaromaticum | reverse complement strand
ATTGTACAAATTTTCTCGCGGGAAATTTCAAAAAAGTAAAAATAAAAATTAAAATTGAAAGGCAAAGCGTATGGAAGTGCCTTAAATGAAAGGATAGAACTATGGATAATAATGTGTATGATCGTTTGAAATATTTTTCAGATACGCTTTTGGAACGCTATGAAAAACAATTCAACGTTTCTTTACAAAATGCTATTTTTTGGGACCCTGTTAATATTTCCCTACATTCGGAAGAAATAGAAGAGGCTATTAAGCAACTAGAAGAATCATTAAAAACGGGAATTCCGTTAAATGAAGATGATATTCAACTGTATAATCCTGATGTGATTTATTAAAACTATCAATTCCTTAGTTTTTAAGAAAATATTATTAAATGTTTATTTAACTGATTTAGAAATTTAAATTTGTTCAAGTATACAATTATAACTATTTCAACGTATATACACTTTTGCAGAGGGGATTTACTTGTAGATGTATTAAAAAAG
>JUUF01000492.1 GCA_001058355.1 Carnobacterium maltaromaticum | reverse complement strand
GATAAGAAACAGCGCTTGTTCTATATAGAGTTACTATTTAATGAATTTGTTTGAAAAATGATAACCTTACTGATAGCCGTTTGAATATAGTGGAGTTTGTGATGGGGCACCGCCTCTAGCCTTAGGTCCCTCGGTCTTCGAAGCTTCAAAGAGGGAGTAGCGAATGAATTCGCACTCCCTCTAATTCACATTCGATGCCATTCCCCATCACTCATTCCACTATAACGGCTATCTTTGGTTATCATTTTTCAATGTGATTTCATCATTAATTTCTCTAAAACAAGCGCTGTTTCTTATC
>JUUF01000491.1 GCA_001058355.1 Carnobacterium maltaromaticum | reverse complement strand
TCGAACCGGTACCCCATTATCGCTATTATGAAGACATCCGAGGGAATCTCGAGTATATCGGACCGTTAGGTCCTCCTTCTTCTATCTATGCACAAAAAAGAGTTAACGCAGTTTGCGTTAACCCTTTCTGTTAGCTTTTATTTAATAAGAGCAAGTGCGGCTTGCACGTGTGCAATGCTGCGTTCTCTTCCAAGCAATTCGATCGTTTTGCCGATCTCCGGCCCGTGTGTTTGTCCACTTGTTGCCACACGAATTGGCATAAACAAGTTTTTACCCTTCACGCCAGTTTCCTTTTGAACTTCCTTGATTGCTGCAAGAATACTTGGTTCATCGAATGTTTCCATTGATTCTAATTTCGCAACAAAAGCGTTCAATACAGTTGGAACTGTTTCGCCTTGAAGAACTTCTTTAGCTTGTTCATTTTCCACTTCGAAATCTTTTCTGAAGAAGAGCGCTGATAACTCAACGATTTCATTCATGTAGCTCATTTGGTCGTGGTATAAAGCCACTAATTTCACTAACCATGCATGTTCTTCAGGAGAAACTTCGTCTTTTACAACGCCTGCTTCTTTTAATTGAGCAATCGCCATTTCAGCCACTTCTTCTAATGGAGTTTTCTTCACATATGTGTTGTTAATCCATTCTAATTTCTTAGGATCGAAGGCAGCTGGTGATTTACCAAGACGTTTTTCGTCGAAGATTTCGATGAATTCTTCACGGCTGAAGATTTCGTGTTCGCCTTGAGGAGACCATCCTAGAAGCGCGATAAAGTTGAACATCGCTTCTGGTAAGTACCCTAAGTCTTTATATTGTTCGATGAATTGTAGGATTGATTCATCACGTTTTGATAATTTCTTACCTGTTTCAGTGTTAATGATTAAAGTCATATGTCCAAAACGTGGTGGTACCCAACCGAATGCTTCGTAAATCATTAATTGTTTTGGAGTGTTGGCAATATGGTCATCTCCACGTAAAACGTGAGTGATTTCCATGAAGTGGTCATCCACTGCTACTGCGAAGTTGTAAGTTGGCATTCCGTCACGTTTTAAGATAACGAAGTCGCCACCGACACTTGTAGATTCGAATGAAATTTCGCCTTTAACGATATCGTCGAATACGTAAGTTCCTTGTTTTGGAACACGGAAACGAACAACAGGAGTGCGTCCTTCTGCTTCAAAAGCGTCACGTTGCTCTTGAGTTAAGTGAGCGTGTTGGCCACTGTAATGAGGCATTTCGCCACGAGCACGTTGCGCTTCACGTTCTGCTTCCAATTCTTCCTCTGTCATGTAGCATTTATACGCTTTGCCTTCAGCAATTAATTGCTCGATTAGTGGATTATAAATGTGTTCACGTTCTGATTGACGGTATGGACCGTATTTGCCAGGTTTGTCTGGACCTTCATCCCAATCCATTCCAAGCCATGTTAAGTTTTCTAATTGGCTTTCTTCACCGTGTTCAAGATTTCTCTTGCGGTCAGTATCCTCGATACGGATGATGAACTCTCCACCATAATGTCTCGCGAATAAATAGTTAAATAGAGCTGTACGGGCATTCCCGATGTGTAGGTGCCCTGTTGGACTTGGTGCATAACGTACACGCACTTTATCTGTCATTGTAAAACTTCCTTTCTTTTGTCATCCTTCTTATTGTAAAACTTTTCCATGGGGATTTCCATGATTAATTTACAACTCTTCTAAAATATATTTAAAATCTTTTTCTTCGAGCTTTTGAATGAGAATCACTCCGTCGCCCAGTGGAAGTAAAGTTGATTTTAATGTTGAGTCACTTTGAACCAAATCGAGGAACATATTGAGGCGGCGATGAATCTTACGCACACGTCTTGGGCGCTCCATCACGTCTTCTAAAATCGTTCCCCCTTGGAAAATATCGTCCACCATTAGCACACCACCGACTTCAAGCACGTCCATGCAATATGGGAAGAACTCGATGTATTTGGCTTTGGCGCTATCCATAAATAGGAAGTCGTATTTCCCTTGTTCTAACGTTGGTAAAATATCTGCCGCATCACCTTCAAGCTGCGTGATACGATCAGCCAACCCTAGTCTTTCAAAGTTCGCTTTGGCACGGCTATACATTAATTCGTAGCGGTCAATGGTGGTTACTTTTGCTTGTGGTGAAGCTGTTGCCATCAAACTCGCTGAGAATCCGACTGCCGTTCCAATCTCTAAAATATTTTTTGGTTGGTACAATCCAACAATAAAATCTAAAAATACCGCTGTTTCATGAGGAATAATTGGAATTCCTAATTCATTGG
>JUUF01000490.1 GCA_001058355.1 Carnobacterium maltaromaticum | reverse complement strand
ACTTGACAGGGTGCACTTCAGCTTAGATTCTAAGCTTCTTTTTTTTTGGAAAAATTTAGAGGGGGAACTTTGTTAATTGTGAAGAAATTCAAATATATTTGTAGAGATTAGTGAGAGTTGTCTGACATCAAAGTGATGGAAAAAGCATTTATATATAATGTTTTACAAATTAACAATACAAAAATGTAATAAAAACTCAAAAATGAAGAATTTATTAAAAAAGTTTTATTGAAACGCTTCCAAAAAATCGAAGAATTATGTATAATGAATTTAGCTTTTTATGAAAGGAGAGCTAGTAATGCCAAATATTTTATTAACACGAATTGACAATCGTATGATTCACGGTCAAGTTGCAACTCAATGGTCATCTTACTTAGGTGCCAACCTACTGCTTGTTGCAAACGATAAAGTAGCTGCGGATCCGATGCGTCAAGGGTTAATGGATATGGCTGCTCCAGCTGGTGCACAAACTCGTTATTTCACTATTGAAAAAACGATTAATGTCATCGGGAAAGCAGCAGACCGTCAGTTGATTTTCATCATCTGTGAAAATCCTCAAGACGTAGTGAAATTAGTAGAGGGAGGAGTGCCAATCAAGAAGGTTAACATTGGGAACATGCACATGGCGGAAGGAAAACGCCAAGTAGCAGGTGTTGTTGCGGTTGATGATGCAGATGTTGCTGCATTTAGAAGACTGCAGGAGTTAGGTGTCGAACTTGAAATTCAGAAAGTTCCAACTGAAGGAAAAGAAGACGTTTCGAAATTATTCCAATAATTTTTATTTATAAAAGGGGTCAATGAATATGCAAGCAAGTTTTATTCAAATCTTATTAGTATTCCTTGTAACTTTTGTTGCTGCGATTGACCAATTCAGCTTTTTAGAATCACTATACCAACCTATCGTAATGGGTCCAGTGATTGGAGCTATTTTGGGCGACGTACAAACAGGGTTAGTTGTTGGGGGTACTTACCAATTAATGACAATCGGTAACATGCCAGTCGGTGGGGCACAACCACCTAATGCCGTAATCGGCGGAATTATGGCGACAGTATTAGCTATCAGCCTTAAATTAGAACCAGCTGCTGCAGTAGGTGCTGCTGTTCCATTTGCGCTTTTAGGTCAATATGGCGTTACTTTAATCTTTGCTTTAATGTCACCAATGATGGCAGTGGCTGATAAGTATGCACACGATGCAAATCCAAAAGGAATTGCTCGCTTGAACTACTTAGCAATGGCTGCATTAGGAGCTATCTTTGGTCTTGTAGTTGTATTATTCTTCGTCGGTGGACAAGCTATCGGGGATACTTTAACAAAATCTATTCCCGAATGGTTCATGTCAGGTTTAGGTGCTGCCGGTGGTATGATGCGCTTCGTAGGGTTCGCAATCTTACTAAAAGTAATGGTTTCTAAAGAACTATGGGGCTTCTACTTCTTAGGTTTTGCTTTAGCAAACATTGTTTCTGCAAGTGAAAGCTTAGCTGGATCTGCATTAGTATTATTAGCGTTCATTGGTTTTGCAATTGCATACTGGGATTTCCAAATCCAAACAAAATTCAAAACAGCGGGTGCTAGCATTGTGAACGATGGAGGTGAAGAAGATGGCATATAATATTCCAGATTCTTATAAAAACCAAACGCCTGCTCCACGCTTAGATAAAGCAACTTTAAACAAAATGGCATGGCGTTCAATTTTCTTACAATCTTCTTTCAACTATGAACGTATGCAAGCAGGTGGCTGGTTATACGGTATTTTACCAGGGTTGGAAAAAATCCATACAGACAAAGATGACTTAGCTGCATCAATGTCTCATAACTTAGAGTTCTTCAATACTCACCCATTCTTAGTAACATTCGTAATGGGGATTGTATTATCACTTGAACAAAACAAAGCAGATATTCCAACAATCCGTGCGGTACGTGTTGCTGCAATGGGACCATTGGGTGGTATCGGTGACGCTTTATTCTGGTTCACATTAGTTCCAATCGTAGCCGGTATTTCTTCAGACTTTGCATTAAAAGGAAGCATCGCTGGACCATTACTATTCTTAGCGGTATTTAATATCTTCCAATTTGCAATTCGTTACTGGTTAATGCATTGGTCTTATAACTTAGGAACAGATGCAATCGGTATCTTTACTGCAAATGCCAAAGAATTCACTCGTGCTGCTTCAATCCTAGGGGTATTCGTTGTTGGGGCTTTAACTAGCCTTTACGGTGGTACTAAATTAGGAATTCAAATCGCAAACGGTGAAAAACCAATTGTTATCCAAGCAATCTTAGATGGTGTATTACCAAAATTAATTCCATTAGGAATTACTTTAGGACTTTACTACTTATTAGCGCGTAAAAAATGGACGCCATTACGTTGTATCGTTCTTCTATTAGTTGTCGGAATCGGTTTTGCATTCTTAGGAAACGTACTAGGAGTTAAATTCTGGGGTTAATCCTTGAACAATAAAAATAAGCTAGGCATTATGCCTAGCTTATTTTTTATGCTTTTTAAAAGTCTTTTTTAGTAATGGCTTTAATACGATCTGCAAGGAATACGGCAACGACTAATTTTCCTAAGTCAGGAAGAATGAATGGATATAAACCGAAGCCAAGAATTTGTTGAAGATCTAAGTTCTTTCCTTGTAATCCTATTAATACAAAGGTCATAAACGGAATTCCGATGACGTAGAAAATGACTTCACCGACAAGAGCGGCAATCACCCATCCGAAGATATTGTTGATACTGTTTCCGATAAATGAAATCACAGGAGCTGCAACCATAAATCCAATAACAAAACCAAATGATGGAGAAATAAATAATGCAGTTCCTCCTCCTAATAAGAAAAGTAATAGGAAGTGAACAAATTGAGCAGCAAAAGCGCCAACTGGTGGCAATAATAATGATGCCAAAATCACTGTGGCTGTTTGTGCTGAGAATGGTACTGGACCAATCGGAATTTTTAAGTAGCTAGATACATAGCAGAGTGCTCCTAGAAGTGCTGCGAGCACAATTGTTTTAATCGATATTTTTTTCATGAGTTTAACTCCTAATCTTTTAGTTTTCTGGACGAATGCTTACTTCGCCATAAGATAATGAATGGATGGCACCGTCATCGGTTTGGACGATAAGATGCCCATTATTGTCCACGCTTTTTGCAGTGGCAGGATATGTTTTCATACCGCTAATGACATTGATTTTCTTGCCGACAATGATGGAATGGTCTTTGTATTCTTCCATGAAATCTCGCTTGCCAGCGTTGATATCTTCATAACATTGATTCCATTCTTTAAGGAAACGAGCGACGAATTCATTGCGGCTGAAACCATCTGGAATCTCTTGCGGAGAAAAGAGGGAACCGATAATGGATTTTAAATCCTCTGGAATAATAGCATCATCGATATGCAAGTTAATTCCCATTCCGACAATCAGTGCATCGACCTTCTGAGCTTCAATATTCGTCACGGCTTCTGTTAAGATACCGGCAATCTTTTTATCGTGAAAATAGAGGTCGTTCACCCATTTAATCCCAATTTTTTCATGGATAAAGGATTCCACCGCTCGTGTTGCGGCAACGGCCGTAGCACAAGTGATCAGCGAAATGCTGTCCAAGTCACCTTCTGGGAAAATGCAGATACTCATATAAAGTCCAGATTTTGGTGGAGAGAGGAATGTTCTTCCTAGTCGTCCACGACCTGCCGTTTGCTCTTCTGCAATAAAGAAGGTTGGGACTCTTGAGCCTGATGCGCCGTAAGTTTTAGCTAAATCATTGGTTGAAGTAGTTGTTTCAAAAACTTGAATATCCCAATCTTGAAGAGCCTCTCCCAAATGAGTGCGAATGCCTTCAAGGGTTAACAAATCCGTTTGTCTAGATAATTGATAACCAACCTTTGTGCTTGAAGTGATTTCGTAACCATCTTTTTTTAATTGCTGGATGGCTTTCCACACAGCAGTACGAGAAAGGTTCAGTTGTTCTGCGATATCTTGTCCTGAAAGAGGTTTGTCCACGGTACTATATAATAGACGTAAAACGTCCTGTTTAGTGCTCATAATATCCTCCTTTCGTCAGTATTCATGTTCCTAAGTGTAACAGATTTGAAACGATTGTCAACTATTGAATTTTTAAAGGTTAACAATAGGTACAAACGATTAAAAGATAGCGGATTCTACTGTGAACATGGTATAATAATTGAGAACATTTAGTGAAAGGAATTTGAGTATGAAAAAATTAGTCATTAACGGCGGTAAACCACTTAAAGGGGAAGTTACCATTAGTGGAGCTAAAAACAGTACAGTAGCTTTAATTCCGGCTGCTATTATCGCAAATGAACCAGTTGTATTAGAGGGCGTCCCTGAGATTCAGGACGTAGATGCCTTAATTGAAATTTTGAATGATTTTAACGTAAAAACAGAATTCGTTGATGGAACGTTAACCATCGACCCAAGAGAAATGAAATCAATCCCGATGCCAAAAGGGAAAATCCAAAGCATGCGTGCTTCTTATTATTTTATGGGAGCAACTCTTGCTAAATTTGGGGAAGGGGTTGTTGGACTTCCGGGTGGCTGCTTCTTAGGCCCTCGTCCAATTGACCAACATTTAAAAGGTTTCAAAGCGCTTGGTGCTGATGTGAGAGACCATGATGGGGCGATCTACTTATCTACTGGCGAAGAAGGGTTAGTGGGTACGAAAATTTATATGGACGTTGTGTCTGTAGGTGCGACAATTAATGTATTACTAGCATCTGTTCGTGCAAAAGGGAAGACCATTATTGAAAATGCAGCGCGCGAGCCTGAAATTATCGATGTTGTAAACTTATTAAATAAAATGGGTGCCAATATTAAAGGTGCTGGAACAAGCATCATTCGTGTGGAAGGTGTGGAAAGCTTACATGGATGTACGCATACCATTATTCCAGACCGTATTGAAGCAGGAACATATTTATCAATTGCAGCAGCAGTTGGTGAGGGTGTCCGTGTGAAAAACGTAATCTTCGAACACTTAGAAAGTCTCATTGCGAAGATGAACGAAATGGGCGTAAAGATGGAAGTTGGCGAAGACGATATTTATGTATTCCCAACAGACGAATTAAAAGCCGTCAATATCAAAACAATGCCTTATCCAGGCTTTGCGACAGACTTGCAACAAACCATCACACCGCTCTTTAGTAAAGCGACAGGAACGGCAATGGTTGTCGATACAATTTATCCAAAACGTGTCGGTCACGTACCAGAATTAAACCGCATGGGAGCTCGTGGAAAAGTCATCGAAGATATCATTACATTTGAAGGCCCAACACCATTAGTCGGTGCCGAAGTAGCAGCTAGCGACCTACGTGCAGGAGCTGGACTTGTGGTAGCTGGATTAATGGCTGAAGGAACAACGAAGATTTCAAATATCGGACATATCCTACGTGGTTATTCAAATATCGTTGAAAAACTACAAGCATTAGGTGCCGATATTACGATGATTGAAGAGTAAGAAGGGAA
>JUUF01000489.1 GCA_001058355.1 Carnobacterium maltaromaticum | reverse complement strand
GAATTTAGAAGAAATGAAAGTACAGTTTGATGCGATTCGTAAAGATGTGCTTGCTTCATTAGAAGAAGTAACAAACTTAAAAGAGCTTGATCAAATTCGTGTACAACAATTAGGGAAAAAAGGACCAATCACGGAAGTTCTTAAAAACATTAAAAACTTAGCCAACGAAGAGAAACCAAAAGTGGGGGCTCTTGCCAATGAATTACGTTCTGTATTAGAAGAAAAGATCGCTTCTGTTAAAGAAGTATTAGAGGCAAAAGCGCTAGAAGAAGCGTTGCAATCTGAAACGATTGACGTCACAATGCCAGGACGTCCAATGGAACGTGGAACTTCGCACGTATTAGCGAACGTTCAAGACCAAGTGGAAGATTTCTTCATCGGCCTTGGATACCAAGTCGTAGAAGGCCCAGAAGTGGAATCAGACCACTATAACTTCGAGATGATGAACTTGCCAAAAGATCACCCAGCGCGTGATATGCAAGATACATTTTACATCACTCCTGAGTACTTACTTCGTACACAAACTTCTCCAGTACAAGCACGTACAATGGAAAAACATGACTTTACAAAAGGCCCATTGAAGATGTTAAGTCCGGGTCGTGTATTCCGTCGTGATAACGATGATGCGACGCACTCACATCAGTTCTATCAAATTGAAGGTCTTGTGATTGATAAACACATTACGATGTCAGACTTAAAAGGAACTCTTGCGGCATTTGCCAAAGAAATGTTCGGGGAAGACCGTGAAGTCCGTCTTCGTCCAAGTTACTTCCCATTCACTGAGCCATCTCTAGAAGTGGATATTAGCTGCTTCAAATGTGGTGGTGAAGGCTGTTCTGTATGTAAAGGAACAGGTTGGATTGAAGTGTTAGGTAGTGGGATGGTACATCCAAACGTGCTTGAAGCTGCTGGTGTGGATTCAACGGTCTACGGTGGATTTGCCTTCGGGTTAGGTCAAGACCGTATCGCAATGTTGAAATATGGGATTGATGATATTCGTTCATTGTATACAAACGATGTGCGTTTCTTAAGCCAATTTACGAAAGAATCATAAGAGGAGGAAGAACATGAAATTATCATACGAATGGTTAAATGAATATTTTGATTTATCACAAATCACTCCTCAAGAATTAGGAGAAAAAAT
>JUUF01000488.1 GCA_001058355.1 Carnobacterium maltaromaticum | reverse complement strand
TGCGCCAAAAGTTTCACCATCATTAAGTTTAACTTTATCTTTAGAATAAGACTCTAGATACATAATATTATATTGATCTGGTGACGAATAATAGAAGTTATCAGGGTTGTTTGAGGCTTTGAATACTACCCAGTCTTTAGGGACGTTGACATAGCCAATATTATCTTTCCCAACACGTTGAGTGTCTTCAAGTGATACTTTTTTTGTCTCTGAAGAAGTCCCAGGAGTTGTTGTTTTAGCAGTAGTCGTTGGAGCAGTAGTTGTTGGTGCAGCTGTAGTTTCTTTAGCGACTTCAGTTGTTGGTGCAGCAGCAGGTTCCGCTGTTTTCTTTTCTCC
Source organism: Carnobacterium maltaromaticum (assembly GCA_001058355.1). Classification (GTDB taxonomy): domain Bacteria; phylum Bacillota; class Bacilli; order Lactobacillales; family Aerococcaceae; genus Granulicatella. Next base: position 33 of record JUUF01000488.1, on the reverse strand, counting down.
ATTTCCGCAAGCGGCTACCATTAAAGCAGATAG
>JUUF01000487.1 GCA_001058355.1 Carnobacterium maltaromaticum | reverse complement strand
AATTCACATTGGTTGCACTCCCTTATTGTTGCTACTATGGAATCCCTTGGCCTTTCGTTTATTCTTCGCCATTTGAACCTTATTTCAAATGGATTTTGTTTCTTTCGAAAGAAAGGGAGAGAAATGAAGAAGATGGAAAGATTATCATAAGATTCCTGCGGTAGGAGGATGTCTTGTAGTATAATCGGAGTACTTAAAGGAATGATGTATAAAAAAGTGAGTAGGGGTGCTAATAGAATGTCGATTTCTAAAAAGAAAGCAGGAGTGATACTGCTAATAATCGCAGTGATAGGCTTTGGGTATTGGTTATTTCATGAGGATGAAGTAGTTCCAGACTTTTCGTCTAATAATAAGATTGAATTGATTGCCAACGTGCTAAGTAATCGTAATGCGGACAAAATTAGAGAAGCAGGATATGGAATCCCATCAGACTCATCCATTAGACGTTTAGGGTGGATTGATTATCTTGAGATTGACGGAGAGTTGAAATTAACAGTAAATGATCCAAGTTCATATGATAAAGAAATGCTTGTTCTTTTTTCAATGGTAGAGGACGGTAAAGAAGTAAACGGGTCATTCTTCTTGGATAAAGAATGGAACGTCATTACAGACTATGAGGTTGTTGAAAAAGACGGTACGAGGAAAAAAGTTAAATTAACTGACTCTCAAGAAAAAGAGTTGTTACAGAAAGTTCAGAAGGAATTAAATCAATTTCTAGATAAAATGAAAGAACAATTAGGTAGATAACTAATGTGGATCTTGCCTTCATTCGAAAGAAAGGGAGAAGAGAAATAAGAGTTGGGTGCAGGAAAAATCGTCGCTGCAGGGGTGCGGTGATGAAGGGACGTGACATGCGTTCATATGTTTCTCGCAGTGTAACAGACGAGCAAGCCTTCAAAAAGTGTAGAAGCTAGCTCGAACGAAAAACTAAGGCAGAAATTTAGTAAAGATTACAGACAAGATTACGGAAAATCATGCGGATTTTATAATCGAAGTGATGTGGGATAGCATTCGAAGTGAATTCCGGACTCTTTTAGAGTCCGTTTGAATCTCGAAAGTGCTTGAGACGTAGGCTCAAGCCGGTGCCCCA